>JADLCZ010000101.1 GCA_020846955.1 Candidatus Nomurabacteria bacterium | reverse complement strand
TATTCATCACACACTATTCTAGCATAAAAAATCCCACAGTTTATCTGTGAGATTTTTTATGCATTTTTCTTTACTACTTTCTACTCCTTCCCTATTTGACTCATCATATTGATGCCATCCGATACTATTGCTGTGGCTTCCTCTTTCATTATGGCTTCGAAATTTGGAATTTTCTCCATAAAGAATTTGATCAATTTCTCGGGAGTTGGGTCGTTGTCTGTTATCTTCTCGAATTCATCAACTGTTTCATCCTTCATCTCTTCGAGAGCGCGTGTTATAACTGCTTGGTAAATTACCGCACCCATACTCTCTACCGCCTCGTCTTGTTTTTCAGCACTCGCATCTTGTAAACCCAGGGCTTTTATAAGAATAGAATGCATTGTTTTGTCTGTTACCATATATTTATTATATATTAATTAATAATTTTAACCCAATTTTTTAAGTGCAATTTCTTCAATCAATTGATCTGCTGTACCTTGGAAGGCTTTTGTATTAATGTTCGCTCTCTCGGCATTTCTTAGTAATTTTTTAATATACTTTTCTTCATCTCCTTTGAATGATTTATGTATATCACTATTTTTATCTGAAAGTATTTTTATATCTTTATTGTGAATATTTGCCCATTCGGATGATTTCTCGGCATTGCTTGTCCAAGAGAAGAATTTAGAGTCAATCTTTTCTATGGCTTTTGTTCTCTCAAGTTGGAATCTTTCTGTAAGATTGTCAGAGAATTTGCCATCCACATATATTTTGTGATCACTGCCCATAACCACCGATTTGCCAGCGTAAGCAGAGTCGCCTATCTTTATTTCTGTTCCTGATTTAACTATATACTCAGGGCTCGTCTTTCCGAATAAATCAGATTTGCTATATGGTAGGCCAGTTTCGGGATTACGAACGACAGTATTTGGGTGGTCATGCATGAACTTAAGTATTTCTTCGGGGGTTGAATTAGAAGTTGGGATATCAATCAATCCGTCTGTACTTACTCCTCGGTCCATGTCTTGGTCTGGAATTTTGTCTATATCTATACTACTAGGTAGACGCTCTCCTGGGATCTTTTCTATATCTACTTTTCCACCTTCGGTCAGTTTTGTGGCACTACCTGCTCCATTATTTGAGTCAAACATCTCTCCTTTAAATTTTGTGGCATCTTGACCTACAAGTATGATATCCTCTTCACCGTAACTATGAAGGGTTACTTGGCCTGTCTCTTTATTTATTATTATTTTAGACACATCCTTGTCCATACCTTTTATTATTTCATTGTTTTTACCAAGGACAACACCTTTTGTATCACCTGCTAAAACTCTTCCACTTTCTTTATGGGTTCCACCTGAGAGAGTGTCTTCCTTTGGTCTGTAAGTTTCCCATTCTTGTGCTATTTTATTGGCATTAGTTTCTAAAACATGTTTCGCATAATCTGGAATTTTATTATCTGGGACTCCTTCATACATCGTTTTGTATGTTGCCTTCAAATCCTCGGCAGTTTGGATAAATCCTCGACTGCTTACTTTGAGCTCAATTGTTTTGCCTGGAGCTTGAGGTACAACTGGCTCTGGAGTTTTGATTACAGTAGGATCAGTATGGGCAGGTGCAACTGGTGTAACAACTGGGGTTTTTGCTACTGTATCTGTAGTCGTTGAATCAGCATGGATGATTGGTTTAACTGCTTGAGTGGTATCTACTGTAGCTGAATCAGTATTTATAATTGGTTTAACAGCTTGGGCAGTATCTGTTGTAGCTTCTATTGGAGTTGGAACAGTATCAGATGACCCATCAAACATATTATGGATTCCACTTTCAATAGATTTATCTAAATTAAAACCTAAATGTGTGTCGAGGGTACCAAGTTTACCAAAACCGATTTTTCCACTACCCCCTGCCAAGTTCCCTCCCGCCATAAGAGTTATGATTGATGCTTTTATAAGACCACCCTTTCTCTTGATTTTATTTTCATTTGATTTTATTTCATCAAGTTTGTTTTGGTATGATATCAAATCTTCACCGGAGTTTTTGGTGGAGAGCTCAAGTTGTTCCCTTGCTACTTGTTGTTTATCAAGTTTTTTCTGAACCGAGGCCTCAGTTTTTGCAAGAGCTATAGCACCACCGAAACCAATTACAATTCCACGAGCAGTTTTTATTGCAAAACCAGTTAAAGCAGCAGCTGTACCTACTGTAGCAAGACCCGCAAGTCCTCCACCAATCAGTACACCACCCACAGCAAACAGACTGGCATTTCTTACTAATTGTCCAGCTCTATATTCGTATATAATTTTACCCTTAACAGCTATGTCCTTTTCTGTGTTGGCTTCTTTTTCTAATTCATCTGCTTGCTGGAGCATTGTTTTCTTTTTTGTAGGATCTGTTTCTGCTAGAGCCAATTTTCTAATATCTGCAACTTGCAGTAGTTTCGCATCAGCATCTTTTATAATATCAACCGCGTTTTCAGGTTTTCTGCCACGTAATCTCCACGCATGCCCGCGGTCACCTAGCTTTTTCCATGCACGAAGCCCAGTTTGTATTCCAGCCCAAGCTTTCTCTCCCTTTGGTATGATTGTATTTACCATTGCATTTTCCCAAGCACTTGCCTTTTTCTCATCGAATTCACTTGCTCTTGCCCCGAGAAGAATTGAATTTCCTTCAGCAACAATTTCCTTACATAGACCCGCTTTCAAATTACCAAGCTCAGTTTTCATTTGCTCCAGAGTTGTATGAGGGTCTTTTTCTAACTCAGCTTTTTTATCCAAATATACTTGATTGCCATATGCAAGACGAGCTTTGTCGTAATTCTCTTTTGATTTTATGAATTCAGTTTTCAAACTACCGCGAGAGACAAAAGCCAATACCCCTGCAATGTTCTTTCGGAGATTATTTATTTTCCTATTTTCACTACACTGTTTTAGATAAGAAGCCAGTTTAGCATCCATATCAGACTTCAAATTTTCTATAACCTCTTTAACTTTTTCTGCAACTGGTTCGGGTTCAACCACTTTGGACTCAACTGTTGCTTCCGGCTCTATTACTCCCGGTTTTTTTATTTCCTTTTCTTCTTCCTCAGCTTTTTTATTTCTTTCCTCGATAATCTTATCTACATCTTTGGGACTTAGGCCCATTTTTTCTAATTCAGATTTACTTTTGCCACTACTTACTGCCAAAGCTATTATCCCTGCTTTATTCTCCTCCATAGCATCCTTGTTTTTCTTGAGCTCATCTTCAATTTTCTTTAATAATGCAACCTCATCTTTATTGATTTTTTCAGGTTTTACTGTTTTTACAACAGGTTCTGGTGTTGTGTTTTTCTTTTCTTTGTTTGATACAGTTTTTGGAGCTTTAATTACTGGATCCCTTTTTGTTTTTTCTGGTATTGTATCTGTCTGCTTAACTTTTTCTATTGACCTACTGTTTATCACCTTATCAATATCTTCTTCTTTTAACCCTTTTTCTAGTAAATACTCCTTTGATTTACCATTATCAAGTGCAAGGGAAATAATTAGGAAATTATTTTCATCCATTTTACCCTTAAGTTCCTGAGCAATCTTTTTTGCGTTACGTATTTCTTCTTCTTTTTTCTTCCTTGCATTAGCATCCATGTGTTTATTATACAGCCTTTTATTTAATAATAGTAAATTGTTTTTGTATAGTTCATATTATGACACAATGTTTTTTATATTTCAAATTATTGTTTGGCTGTAATTTTTTCTTTATATAGTTTTTGAGCTATTAGATCATGGATTTGTTTCCATACTTTATCATCCAGATCCTGTTTTTTGGGGATGTTTTCCCCTGGATGTTTTTTTATATAATTATCTCGAATTATCTTATGAGTTGTAATATTTTCTAAAGATATTCCATATTTTTCGATTCTTGGGTGTATGTATTCAAGTAAACTTTCTAGTTGAGCTATAGTGAATTGATGGCCGTTTTTTGTATCCCCTTCAAGCTCTATCCCAATAGAGAAATAGTTTACAGCATTACGATTATTAAAATCACTTTTTCCTGCGTGTGCCAGTACATAATTGTCATTATTGAATATATGACGAGAGCCATCCTTCATTATTAATACATGGGAAGATGTTTCTTTTGCCCCTTCGAATTCACGGATTATTTTATTTGGGTCATCATAATTACCTGTATGGTGTATGACAATAACGCTCTTCTCATTAACAATTGGTTTCTGTGTTTTGGCATCCCGAGTAAAGTTGTTTGTGTAGTGCTGGATTTCTTTGTATTTATTTACATACTCATATGGTGATATTGCCCCATCGTCTATCAACACAAGAGCTGTACCACCATCATAATTACGACCCAAATGTTCCTTGATTTCACCTGAAGTAATTTTTTTATCTTTGTTCCAGATGGGCAGATTGTAGGATCCATTATCTAATAAATATGCAGTGATACTACTTTTTGGATTTTCTTTACTTAATCTCTGGTAAACCTTGAACATATCTGCAAAGCTACCATTAACTTGCAACTGCTTCTTTCCACATACCATGATGACTTTACCACCCTCAAGGGAGCCAAAGTGTGTACATTTCTCCGGATTGATAGTTTTGACAGTACGGTCAACCACTACACCAATTGGGAATGGAATTTGTTTCTCATTTTCATTAGTTGTTAAGGGTACCATTCGCAATGCTTGGTTGTGATATGCTAAATTTACTGTGCTGTCTTTATTTAATTTAAAATTAAGGGGGATTTGGTATGTTTCGGACACAATCCAGTCCTCATTAAATTCCCCGTAATGACCAGCGAGCATTTTTTGAGTTTTTTGATTATAGGCTACTACTGGGATGTCTGCCAATTTCTCTGCCTTTGCTCCGATGTGTCCTTTGAGTGTTGGAGTAAACTCACTATATTTATAAAATCTTTTAAATAAATTGGTAGTAATACCTAAAGCTGAGTCGATCTCTTGTGTGTCGTATCTTCCATTTATTGGTCGGAATCTAGGTGCGGTGCGGTCGGATAAGTCAAAGACACTTGTAATATAATACCCAGATTTATATTCAATTTTATCAGTACCTAGAAAATCGTAAGTCGCCCGCTGTACATTACTCGAATCATTATATATTTCTGTAATACCTTTTATACTAGGGTCATCTTTGCCATCCTTATCAATATGCCGTTCCTTCCAATTCAAGACCATATCATAGACCTCTTTTGGGGAATAATAAGTTAGCATGGCTGCTATTGCAACAGAGCTTGGTAGAACAACATATTTCAAAAATTTATGTTTGGTATTTTTGAATTTATCTATGATGTATTTCGTTGCTTTCCAATTCACTCTTTCACGAGCTGGACCATTTTTCAATTCTTCTGTAATAATCGGGTCTTGTTTCGCAATCTCTTCTAATATTACATTTTCACTATATGCTTCTTTTGCCTCTTCTGCTTCTTTGATTTCTACATCGGTTTCATTTAATTCTATTGTTAACCTTTCTATTTGTTCGAGTTGATCCTCGTAATCTTTCCGAAGCTTAACTTGCTCGGCAATTAAATTCATAAGCCTCTCATCGAAACTTTCAATTTTTTTAGTAGGATTTATTTGATTGTTATCAATATTTTTAACCATTTTTATTTAAATGAATTTTTGTATTTCTTGGCCATCTTTTTAGAATTTGATGATTCATAGTATTTACCTTTTTTATAAGATTCTAATCCATAGTTTATATTTTGTTCCTCGGACTTCTTGATATATATATCAAAGTTACCAGGTCCGCCATTTATTATCAACTTTTCATTTTTCGCATTAAATATTTTTCGTACTTTTTCTACCCCTTTTTTATTGTTTAATAATTTTATGTTAGCTGAAACATTTTTCCAATAATCTTTGTAATTTTTTGCGCCTGAATATCGAGCTACAGCACTCTGCAATGCATCCAAATGGAGGGGCGCGAGCTTGCCCCCAGTAATTGGGGGTTGAGCCATATAACACGCAATCATTCTTCCGGCCGCATCTAAATTCAATATTGGGTGCAATCTATCATCTTTATCTACTACGAGTTTGCGATCATGATTATTTTCTTCTATCAAATTTCGTAGTTTTATAGCATGGCCATTCTTACATCTTCTTTCATTACAATTTCCATAAGTTTTTAAGTGAAATTCTCTTGCTATATCACCCTGCATATGGCATAGGCCAAAGCCTCCATCGTCTGCCCCATTTGGCAATAAATCCATACCTGTCGATTCTTGCATTATCATAGCCACTATAAGATTCTTGGGTAAATTATATTTACCCTCAACAGCATTTGCGACATTTTGGAAACGCAAACTTCGAAGTATTTTACCCTCTATTCCAGATGCTCCGTTGGCACTAGTTTTACCTACCATTTTTAACCCTTCTATTTTTAATTCAGGGATAATACTTTTATATCTAAATTCAAGCTTGGGGGTTAAGTCTTTATATTTATACCAAGGAATTATTTCACGCTTGTGATTTACTTCTATAACCTCTGGCCCCGAATCTTTTTTTTCTGCCTCAATTTCTTTTTTGTTTTCACTCTTCTTTTCTATGTAATTAATTACCTTTTTACCGGCGATAGCAGTAGCTCCAGTGCCCAATACAATTTTACCCAAATTTTTTAGGAATTTTCTACGACTCTCATTTCCCCCATTGGGGACTTTCGGCTGAATTCCTGCCTCGTTTGGTAAATTTTGTTCTGGATTTTTATCCTCAAAAAAATCATCATAAACCATTGGCTCACGCTTTTCTATTTCTGTTGAATGATTTTCTATAACTGCACTCTCCGCAATTTTAAGTAATTCTTGTTTACCTTTTTCTATTATTTCCAATTGGTCCTCGTATTCTTTTTGAAGTTTAATTTGTTCGGTAATAAGATACATGAGTTTCTCATCAAACTTATCAGTCCTTCTTTCCAAATTTTCACCAAAATTTTTATCCATTTATTTTTTTCAAATCCTCTAACTCTTTATCGTATTTGGCATTTATTTTCTTAACATAATCATCTACTTCATTTTCAAGAATACTTTTAGCGTTTTGAAACTTTTTAATCAATGATTCATATTTATCACTATCTATTAATCCGAGTTCCTTTCCTTTTTCTATGGTCATTACGATTTCGGTCATCTTTGTAAGCCAGTACATAGATTCTGTTATAGTATTTCTTTTCCCTGTTTCTCTTATAATTTGTGAGAGGCTTTCATTTGCAAGACCGTTTATTAAATTATTTTCAAAAGTATATCTTATTTGATCTTTCTTTTGATACTCTTTTATCCTATCATTCCCAAGCCTTATATCTACCATTTCATTAAGCTTAGATTCATCAATAATAGTAAGTGATAATTCTTCTTGCCTCCTTTTTTCAATATTAGCTATTTTTTCCTTCACAACTTCTTCCCCTTTTTGTGCTTCTTGCTCAGTTGGAATTTCTTCATTTTCTGTTTCAATATTCTCTGTCTCTGCTACAGGAATATTTTCTTTAGCTTTTTTTGCTTCTATTTTTTTCTTTAATTCTTCATATTTTGCGAGTTTGTCATTGTAAGCTTTTTCGAGCTTGAAATGGTTTGCTATTAGCCTTGCGAGTTCTTTATCAAATTTCTCATTCTTTATTCTTTCCTTTTCGGTTTTTTTCTCTTTCTCCTCGCTATTATCTACTTCAATTTCCGTTTTGACCCCAGGGATTTCTTTTTCAGTTTCTACTACTACCGCTTTCTCTTCATTTTGTACTTTAACTTCAGTTACTCCTTTCTTTTTTTCATCAGGAATAGCAAAATCTACCTTCTTTTCAGCTAGCAATTTTTTATTTTCAGTAGAATTAGGGTTGTTTGTATTACCAAATTCAACTTTTAATCCATTTTGCATTAGACTTTCTTTTGCTTTTTCTAGAGTTGTTGTATTTTTTGTTGAACTATTACCAATAGTGAAAATTATTTTTTCGCCATCATTTTCGATTATGGTGTATTTATTTACTTTGTAGTTATCCTTGATATCAATGACATTTATTGTTTCCCCAGGTTGTGGTCCTCCTAATTTAAAAAGTGCTGCAACAAATTTCTTTGAATCCTGCTCTATTTTATTCGTTATTTCTTCAATTTTTCTTTTGTTAGCTTTTTTAAATTCCGGTCCTGTGATATCATACCCGTGTGCAAGTAGTGAAGAGGTCGTTGCAGTTTTTAGTTCTTCCTCCGTAAAAGGCTTAAATGTTTTCTTAGGTTTAGAATTTTGTATATTTTCTTTTATAACTTTTATGGTTACATTTTTTTCTTTTGGAATTTCAGAATTTCTTTTTGTGATTTTGGGTGTATTTTCTTTCTTTATTTCGTTCACAATGTTTGGTGCTTCATTTCTTGATACTATGTCTACCTTTTGTTCTGGTTTTGGTACCTCTTCTTTTATTATAGGCGCAACCTCACCTTTTCTTAATTCAACAGTTATCCTTTTTATTATCTCATCCTTAATTTGAGAGTTTTTTTGGAACAAATCTATGGAATCTTGAGAATTTATATCAAAAGGAATTGATATCGGATCTTGATATTTTGGGTATTCTTTTGCAAATTTATTAAAAAGCTCATCATACCTCTTGCCGAAATTATATACTTCTTGCGTGGGTTTGTTAGCTTTTATATTTTTACCACCATTTTTTTTAAGCAAGAAGTCCTTATTTAAACTTTTTTGAAACTTTTTATTTATATTTCCTAAGTGCTCAAATTTACGCATGTTCCAATTATGTCATAAGTTTGTGAAATATGTCAATTAATTGCTGTTTTAAAGGCTTTTTCCATTATTCATTATGTTTTTCCACCTTTTGGTTTGACTTGGCCCCCTATTTGAGCTACCCTCTATATATAGGGGTGGCAGACCTATCAATCTCGAGCCGAAAGCCTTACAAAATAGACCGAATGTCCGAATTACCCATTTTCTTATGAGTATTCAACCTAATAAAAAGAAGTCCACGAGCTCATCTTCGGATGGAGGAGTAGCCGTACCTTCTAAAATACCTATATACAATAAGCCTTTTACGCTAAAAGGTTTTTCGGTGTTAATTATTTTATTTTTTGCATTATTCCCTGTAACCTATGCTTATGCAGGCTTTTTCTCCTCTATTGGTCAATTCTTTGGTATGGGTGCTCAAGCTGCCGAGGCACCAGAAAACGAAACTACAAATAATTCCCAAAATCTGCCTTTAATGGAATCAACCCTTACACCAGAACTCAAATCAAGTACAAATACAGTAGATGTAACAATAGTCGACGACCAAGCCCTAGAGTCCAAAAATGGTCCACTAGGCACAGAGGTAAACTTCCAGAACTTCATCCCTTCTGATACAAAGATTGATGTCTATATGGTCAAAAACGGTGATACTCTTGATAGTATTGCCAAAACTAACAAGGTTTCTAAAGCTGCAATTATTTATGCGAACAACGATATTAAGCGTAGTGATTTGACGAAAGTCGGCCAAATGCTTGTTATATCACCACTAAAAGGTGCGATGTATACTGTCAAAAAAGGCGAAACTGCTCAAATTATTGCCAAGAGGTATGGCTTGTCAGTGGGAGATATCACTGAGTACAACGTCCTTCCAAAAGCAAGTGACTTAAAAGCTGGCGACTCAATTATACTCGTAGGTCTTGATAGTAATGCAATTGCCCGTGCCGACAAACAAGAGAAGGATAAAAAAAACAAGCAAATTGCTGAGAAAGAGACACCTACTGTTCAAATTCCAAGCAAACCTATACCTACACAAATTGAGAAACCAGAACCTAGCCCAACTACCGAGGCCAAAGAAAGCAAGCTTGATACAGGGACAGGCCCATCAGGTAATATAAGAAAGGGATATATTTGGCCGTTCCCTGCTGGAGTTGGTAGTGTTTCCCAGGGACTACATGATGATCGTGCTATGGATTTGCGTGCTCCAAAAGGTACACCGATTTATGCAGTTGCAAGTGGTGATATTTTGATTGCGCATCCAACTGGCTGGAATGGTGGTTATGGATTGTATGTAGTTATGAACTTCGACAATGGTGCTCAAGCAATCTATGGCCACATGAGCAAGGTTACAGCAGTGCAAGGTACACATGTAAACCAAGGTGATATAATAGGATATGTGGGATCAACTGGCAAATCGACGGGGCCACACCTACACCTAGGATTCCATGGAGGGTTCGAAAATCCTTTTGAGGATTTAAAAGTTAGGAATACCGATGCAGACTTCCATGACTAAAAGAATTATTTCATTTTTTATATTTCTGATTTTGGTTGTCTCTCCAATCAATTCCGTATTGGAAGTGCAACAAGCCCATGGTGCTACAACGAAAACTAACCCTTCGAGTACCTCAGGGCAGGCAGTAAAAAAATCTACAACAAAAAAAGCAACAACTAAAAAGACAACAAAAAAGAAAGTCACCAAGAAGAAACCAAAAGTAGTACTTGCTCCACCACTATTTACACTAGAGACTGCACCCCACTCACCAAAACCAGCCTCAAAATCCAAATCTAAAAAGAAAACAACAACAAAGAAAACTGTAAATAAAAAGAAAGCATAAAAAATCCCCAAAGGTTACCTTTGGGTTTTTTTATTTATGCAATTTCTTGGTTGTAGCAACTCTCACAATATATTATTTCTTTTCTCTCCGGCCCATAACTTGTTTCAAATTTTGCATTGCAAGGCCCGTCTGGATGATTTATATGTTTTGTCATCGTAGATGGTGAGCCTGTCGAACCACACATACATTTACCAGGATACAATTTGCGAGGATTTCTTTTTGCCATACGAGCTTGATGTCGGCATTCGAAATCTTTGTGAGGGATTGGCAGACCCATGCGTTTATAGAAGTCGAGCTCAGCTTTAATAACTCGGAAATTTTTGCCACATTCATTACAAGCTAGAATTTCTGACAAAATTGTATCAGTAACGCTCGTAATACTTGAAGGGATTGTATTTTCGGGCATTGTCTCTTTGCCAAATGTACCCGTATTTTTCTCTTGCCAGCGGAAATTTTTTGCCAATGCTTCGTCACGAGTCATAGGGAAATATTCTTTGGCCAATGTTTCATTGTAGCCAAATGGTGACATCTCGGGTGGGAAGAATTGCCCATAGCTCCCATCAGCCTTCATCGATTCAATAATCTCTGCCCTGAGCTTGTCGAAGGATTCTTTTTCATATTTTTTATTTAGAATAGAATATGAATCTTTGTTGAGTCGAATGCAACCAAATAGATCGTTGGAATTGTAGCAAGAGTCGCAGTACTCTGTACTGGTACACCACATCACATATGTGCCGTGCTTATTTTTAGACCCACCGAGTACCCCCATCATATCATATTCGAATTCACATTTGATATAGAAGTTGTTGCAATCCATTGAATCTTTTATGTCCATTGCATCGGCCATATACGAACAATTTTTTGAATCTGATGTATCAAATAGTCGCACCCCTTCATGACAGTTGTACATATAATCCCCTGTTGCATCATGGCATTTATTTTGGAAAGCGTATTTTACAATGCATTTTGATTTCAATTCTTCATATTGCTTTTTGGCCTCCTCAATATTTTCGTAGCTTGATAGTATCTCTGCTTTTTTCTTTTCAAATTCAACTTTCCCATATTTTACATTCAAAATAGCGTTGGACATATGTCTACCATTTGTACACAAAATACAATTTTGTGAGTCACGCATGTTGTAGCAGAATAGTAAGTCGCTTGAACTCTGACATTGCTCACTGTACATACATTTAAAACATGCTCTACAATCAATACATTCATAACAAAGTTCCGAATCATAAATGAAGGCACAATCATTACTTGTCTTGCATCTTTGGACCAATCGTCCATACATACAATCCTCATTGTTCTCGGCTGCGAATATTAAATAGCAATCTTTGTTTTCACCCGCATTGTTTGTATAATCACAACGCACACTATCTATCACAAGTAATGCTATGCGTGGAACTTTGGCTTGAAGTTCCTTAAATTGTTCCAAGAAAGGCCGAGACGGATCGTAATCCATCGCGAAATCTCTCGGATCCCATTTGTCGCTCCACCAACAAGTATGACAATAAACTGGGAATGGGGTTGTGGCAGGGGGATAAATAGATACCCCATCTGTGTTGCATAAATCACAAGGTCGTTTATATAATGTACGCTCATTTCGATATGCAAGTCGTCGCATCATACGACAATCGGGGCAATGAAGTGGTAGAGGACTCTTCATCTGCTCATAAAAAACTATATCCTCATCACGGATTACAAACTCCTTTTCACATGTTTTACAATTTTGTTTTGTCATTTTATTTAACTAAATTAATAATATCATCTATTAACTTTAGTATATAGGGGAACTTCTGCTCCCCCACATAATAAAATTAATTTTATACAAATAAATCATAGCCAATATATAACATATAAAGACATACGATTATCGAAATTGCATTGTATCTATTTTCTTCTTCTTTTATCAGGATTGAAAAACACATAAATGCTTGAACCAGTTGAAGATTCCAAAAAACTGTTTCGTTTTTTGAGTACCCAAAATAAACTAAAAATAAATGCCCTATACCATAAAGAATAAAACCCATTTTTAATTTATCTTGAATTAAAAAGAAAGTACCAATTATCATTCCCCACGAACCAAGTAATTCTGTATCTTGTATAAATCCATTTTTCATATTTAGATAGAGAATAAATACAATGATTCCTGTAAATATGCCCAACGTGTATTCTATGATTTGACTTCTTTTTTCTTCCACTATAAATCTATAGAGGGTAAGGATAGTTAATCCAATTTCAAGTGTTGAAAGCATTGGGCTTCCAATACTAAAAAAGTAAATTATGAACAGAATTGCTCCCAGCATTCCGAGGAACCATTTAAATTTTGTAGAAACCCACTTTGTACCAAATGGTAAAAGTAAGAAAAATTTGTTTAGTATAAAACAAATAGATGCGATAATTACTAATGCTTTCATATTTTCTTTTTTAAGATGTTTAGTGGTATTATATTCGATTATAATATATTGTCAAGTAGTATCGTCAAATTAGCCTTATAAAATACCTTATTTTTAAGGTAAAATTTAAGAAAAAGAAATTTTGTGGAAAATTATTGACACAAATAGCCCCCATATTATATACTTAAAGGATGAAAAACAGCTTACAAAATGAGTTTATAAAGCTCCAAAATAGCCTTGTGGAAATCGGCCTTTCCGAGAAGGAATCGGGTGTGTATATTGCCCTACTTTCTATTGGGCGTGGAACAGTATCGCAGATTTCTCGGAAAGCGAATATCAATCGTACAACTGGCTACGACATCCTCGATTCCCTATCTGCCAAGGGTCTTGTGAGTATTTCCGGCAAAGAGCCAAAGCAAGAATACAGTGCGGAGAGTCCAGAAAATATAAGTAAATTCATAACCGAGGATATAAAAAAGAAACATGAATCACTAAAGAAGACCGAAACATTAATTCCAGAACTTAAATCCATTCACAATGTTGTCGATCGCCCCTCTGT
>JADLCZ010000100.1 GCA_020846955.1 Candidatus Nomurabacteria bacterium | reverse complement strand
TAATAAAAAACCCCGTCGCTCGCGAGCGACAGGGTTAATACTCTCTCATCGATAGTTGTGCTTCTACTTTCTTGATTAGGTCAAGAACTACAGATACCACAATCAGTAACGCTGTACCTCCAAGGGCGAATGATGTGATTCCAGTAATACCCTTCATTATAAGTGGTAAAACTGCAATAATACCGAGGAATAATGCCCCTACAAGAGTAATGCGAGTTAATATGTTTGATATGTATTCAATGGTCGCAGCTCCTGGGCGAATTCCTGGAACGAATGCTCCACCTTTTTGTAGGTTATCTGCCAATTGTTTTGGGTCAAATGTAATTGCAGTATAGAAATATGTAAACAAAAATACTAAGATAAAGTATGTTATTGCGTATGCATACGGATTTTGTACAAACCATAATAGTCCATGAGATATAGATAGGAGTATACTATGAGTTGAACTTGCTAATAAGTTGCCTAGGATTTGTGGGAACATCAAAATAGAAAGTCCAAAGATGATAGGTATAACTCCTGCTTGGTTAACTCGTAGTGGTAAATATGTTTGTACTCCACCAGCATTACCATACCCACGAACCTGCTTGGCATATGTGACTGGAATAGGGCGCTCAGCTTCAGAAATCAATACTACTCCCGCTATAATCAATAAGCCAACAGCTATAAAAATTATATACATAGGTAATTTTGCAACTTCAAATGTATAAATAAATTGGCCAATATTTTGTGGAATATTGGCAATAATACCAGCAAAAATTATAAGTGATACACCATTACCGATACCGAATTCAGAAATCAATTCACCGATCCACATCAACAACATTGATCCACCAACAACAATAGTTATATTAGCAATCATTTGGAAAGTTGTTAGATCCCCCAATACGCCTTGCTTTGAAAGTAAAAGAATCAAAGAAAATCCTTGAATTATTGCAAGTGGCACAGTAAGTATACGGCCATATTGAGTAAATTTCTTTTTACCAAGCTCGCCTTCTTCTTGATACATTGATTTGAGGCGTGGCACCATAATTGTAAGCAACTGCATAATAATTGATCCAGTAATATATGGGCCAACTCCAAGCATGATTATAGACAAATGCGAAAGTCCTCCTCCAGAAAGAATATTAAACGCTCCTAGGAGTTGGTTGTTGTTGATAACACGCTCTAATGCTGTAATATCTACACCAGGGATTGGAATATTTGCCAATAATCGGAATGCAATAAGTGCTAATAGAACAAAAACAACACGACTGCGTAATGTCTTGTCCATAAAAATCATTCTTATTTTGTTCCAAACTTTTTCCATTTTTTTAGAGGATTGTTCCACCAGCTTTCTCGATTTTTGCACGAGCACTTGCTGACACAACACAACCTTCAATAGTTAATTTCTTTGAGATCTCTCCAGTGCCCAAAATCTTTACCATAGGTAGCTTCCCACTTACCTTACGAATAAGTCTTGCTTTAAAGAAATCTACTGGTTTAAGTATAGCACCTACTTCAAAAATGTTTAATGCTCCTACATTTACTGGGGCTGGCTTCTGCTCTGTAGAGTTGAAACGGTATCCGCGAAGCTTTGGTAACTTCTTTATCATATCGCGAATTTCTGGACGCTTCTTGTGACCAGCACGAGCATTCTGACCTTTTGTACCACGGCCTGAAGTCTTGCCTCGTGCACCACCACGGCCCACTACCCTCTTTGCTTTGTTCTTTGTCTTTCTTTTTAGTGTGTGTAATTGCATAAAATTATTCTTTTTCTACTTCATCTGCTAATACAGGCTTGGCCTTGATACTACCTTTTGTACGAATTTGGTACAAAGCATAATACGTTGCACGGGCATTGTTGAGTTTATTCTTACTTCCAGAATTTATTTTAGCAGTTACATTCTTGATTCCAGCAAGAGTCAGCATTTCGCGTACTGTACTACCTGCTACCAATCCTTTGCCACGGTTGGGCATTATAGCAACAGTTGAACTTGCAAACTTGGCAAATACATCAACTGGTATAGACATTTCCTTTGTAGTTTTGATACGAAACATATTCTTCTTTGCTACGCGGAGTGCCTTTGCTATTGCAAGCGCAGTGTCATTACCTTTACCAGTACCGAGTCCTAATGATCCCTTCTTGTCACCAATAGCAAGTGCTACTGCGAAACTCATACGACGTCCTCCTGAAACAACACGAGTTACGCGACGTATAGACACCATCTTTTGGTCAAACTCTGGCTTTGGACGCTCGAAAGAGGCTCGTGGTTTGCGGTGTTCTCCACCCCCACGTGATGCTCCTCCACTAAAAGTACTACCTCGTCCTTTTGATGGTGAGTAAGCCGGCTTCGCTGTTGTATTTGTTTTTGGTGTTTGTGTATCCATATATTTATATTAAAAAATTAGACCGCCTTCACGTGCACTATCTGCAAGTGCTTTTACGCGACCAGTGTATTTAAATCCATTACGATCAAAAACAACCGTCTTGATTCCTTTCGCAATTGCCAATTTTGCAATCTCTTTACCAATATCAAGTGAGCGCTCTGTCTTCTTGCCTTTTGTTACCTTCATATCACTTGCTGATACGAGAGTTTTACCAGTTGTGTCATCAATAACTTGCGCATAAATAAATTTGTTTGAGCGAAATACTGAAAGGCGTGGTCGCTCAATAGTACCAGATACTTTAGTGCGAATCTTTTTCTTAAGTCTTATTCTTTTGTCTTGTTTCTTGTTCATAATATATTTTGTATTTCTAGCTGCTAGTTCCTAGGCGCTAGTTGCTAATTTACGCTGCCTTTTTACCTTGCTTACGACGAACAACTTCATCATCATAATGGAATCCTTTACCTTTGTATGGTTCTGGTTTTTTCAATGCTCTTACGCTTGCGGCAAATTGACCAACCAGTTCTTTATCTATCCCACTTACTGTGATGACATTTTTTTCCGCTTTGATTTCAAGGCCAGTTGGTATTGGAACATTTACAGGATGAGAGAATCCTAAAGCAAGCTTGAGCGTAGTACCAGCAACTTCGGACTTGAATCCAACTCCTTCCAAGATTAATTTCTTTGTGTAGCCAATAGATACACCATCTACCATATTCTTTACATGAGATGCGTATGTACCCCAAAGTGCACGATTCTTTTTATCGTCGGCATTTTTTGGTGTAAAAGTAATTTCACTACCTGTTATTACAATAGTAACATTACCTGGAAAGTCGCGTGTAAGAGTACCCTTTGGGCCTTTCACAGTAAAAGTCTTGCCAGACAATTTGGCTTCCACTCCACTTGCTATTGTAATTGTTTGTTTTCCTATACGTGACATAAAATTTTACCACATTGTAAAGAGGACCTCGCCACCGACGAGCTCTTTACGTGCTTCGCTATCTGTTAAAATTCCTTTTGGTGTTGTAAGAACCATAATCCCTTGGCCATGTTTAACTCTGCGGATACCCTTCACTCCTGTATACATACGGCGAGAAGATTTGGAAACACGCTTTACATCCTGAACCTTTGGACCATTTGCTGTGTAGATAAGACCAATTTCGATAACAGGGAAATTCTTCTTCATTTTCTTTGAAACACTTGAGATGAATTTGTGACGAAGCAGACATTCTGCAATAGCCATCTTGATCTTTGAGAATGGAACAACAACGACCTCGTGTTCACGAGCATTGGCATTCTTTATCATTTGTATCATGTTTGCTATTTGGTCCATATGTTTAAATTAGTATAAGGGGTTAGTATAAGTATAAAAGATTACCAAGATGATTTTCTTACTCCGGGAAGCATACCATCATTGGCAAGCTCTCGGAAGCAAATACGACAAATACCGAAATCTCGCATAAAGCCACGTCCTCGGCCACACTTAAAACAACGATTTGTCTCTCGAGTGCTAAATTTAGACTTCTTTAAATATCGTGCTATTACTGATGTTTTTGCCATAAAAATTAGGTGCTAGCGACTAGGTTCTAGTGGCTAGTAGTAAATAAGATATCTCATACTTTTTCTTAAAAGGCTTATCTCTTAAGGAGAAGCATGGATCTACACTTACCTTACCCTATACTATCAGATAGCCCTTTTTATGTCAAATGAATGTCTTGTCCAACGCACAATTACACTCAAATGATATTCGATTCTAACGCAAAAGGAGCCCAAATAGGCCCCTTAAGCAATAATCATCTGTATCATATCGATATATGACTATTAACATGAATGATGATC
>JADLCZ010000099.1 GCA_020846955.1 Candidatus Nomurabacteria bacterium | reverse complement strand
TCTTCTTCCTAAGTAAGTCAATTTCTGCAACTGGAGCCTTTTGAGTAAATTTAAATGTAGCCGAGACTAGTCGTGCCCCAGGTGGCAACTCCTTTTCCAGTTTACCTAACATGTCATCCATGATCTGTGGGTATAAATATACAAATATATGTGTAGCTTTAGACAAATTGTACTTAAAAAAGTCTTGTCTTAAGATTTGAACATTATCACCGTGGCCCATTTTCTTGTTCCACCAAGAAATCGTCTTTGCCACATAGTAAGGAAAAACTCCGTTTTCAATCCCTATAAATGTAGCAGTTGGATACTTTTTCGCGAGATACCGTAGAACTCTTGCATCTCCACAACCGAGATCATAAACAACACTGTCGGATTGTATATCAAGAGCTTTTTCAATATCGGGTAAGATCGATAGTGGTACAGAAATAAAAGGTACCTTGGAAGTTATACCACTGTACATCCAAACAAGCATCACAAAGAGTATGATGAAGAAAAATAATACCAAAATCCATTGTAGTATGTACATAAATGTAAGAAACATATATTAAATTATATCACATTTTGTGCGCGGGAGAGGAATCTTGATCCTTACAGGATATTAAATTTTTATTTATTGTGCCCAGGACAGGACTTGAACCTGCACGCCCGTTAAGGCTTATCCACCTCAAGGATAAAAGTCTACCAATTTCTCCACCTGGGCATTATTATATACAAGCCTAGTATACAGAATATTTATTATTTTTCAATATAAAAACAAAATCCGGTGTATACCGGATTTTGTTTTTAGCTTTCTGATTGGAGTGATTCTTCGTTTGATTCTTCTTTTGAAAGTGTGATACTCTTGAGTCTCTTCTTTACTTCTTTTACAGCCTTTGTACGGATGAAGTAGAGCTTACTTCTTCGAGTCTTTGATCGGCGCAATATTTCGATCTTGTCGATATTTGGAGAATAAAGTGGAAAGATTCTTTCTACACCCACACTACTTGCTACTTTGCGTACTGTAAATGTACCACCAATTTCAGAACCGTGCTTACGAGCCAATACTAAGCCTTCAAAAGCCTGAAGGCGAGTTTTACCCTTTTCTTGAATTTTGCTCCACACGCGAACTGTATCCCCTGCTTTAAAATCAAGCTTTTTTCGAGAATCCATATCCACTGGGGTCAATTGCATAATCGTATTTGTCATAGCCACCACTTTAGCATATATGACCCTTTTCCGCAACTTTTGACAATTTGTAGTCCTTTATAACTTGTTGGAAGTCGGTTGGGAGGGGAGCTTCTATTGTTATACTCTCGCCCTTTGGTAGGGTGAATGTAATTCTGTAGGCGTGGAGGGCTAGTCGCTTCATACCTAGGGCTTTCTCTTTCTTCCCAGAATACAATGGGTCGGAAACTATCGGGTGATTAATGTAGCGGAAGTGCACACGAATCTGGTGCGTACGGCCAGTTTTTGGATACGCTTCTATGTACGAGAATTGATGTTCCACTTTTTTCATTTCCAATTCACTCTCTGTATCATAGAATCTTTCCAATACATTGTATTCTGTCACTGCCTCGCGGAGCTCGGTGTTGCCCGAGCGAGCACCGCGTCCAGCTGTCCACATGCGGACATCATTTGGACTACGGCCAATAGGCGCACTAATCACACCCCTGCCACCAGTTGCAAGTGATGCATTTGGGTCGGCGACTTTGCCATACACAAATGCTCTATATACTTTCTGGATTTTGTGATTTTGAAATTGCTCTTTTAGAAATTCAAAAGTTTTTTTATTTTTCGCCACAATCAATGCTCCTGACGTCTCTTTGTCTAATCGATGCACAATCCCTGGGCGAAGAATGTCTATCTTGCCACCACCTGTTCGTGGTATCTCCATTTTCTCACCTATATTTTTTAAGCTCGGATAATTTTCCAAAATAAAATCGGATATTGTGTACTCTTTTGTATCCTTACCATCACCGTGCACAGAAATACCCGCCGGTTTGTTCAATACAAGCAAGTTAGCATCTTCGTATAATATAGTAATCTTCATAAAGCTATTCTAGCATAATAGTATCACTTTTTTTATAAAACTGGACTTATTTGACTAAATGATGTATAATATTAAAAAACAATTTTAACATGAAAAAATATTTAGTATTCCCTGTATTGGCAATTATGATATTGCTTGACTCTGGCTGTAGTAGCAAAACTACCACCACAAGAAATAAAACTGTAACAACTACACAAAAGGAAAAAATCCTTCCTTTGCGAAGATCCGATGTGTATGGCAAAAAAGGTAACAGATTATTGACTCCGTCAGAAATGCTGGACAAACCAGTCTTTAATTCAGATGAAATCAAAATTGATTGCCGTGTTGGAAAAAGAATTGTCACTGATGAAGATGGAACCTCGGTAGATTCCACTAAAATCAAAGCACAGATAAAGACTATTCCTGAAGGTACCGAAGGCCGTATTATTGAACTTAAAGGCAAAAAAGCCACAGTACTATTCTCATATGTGGACGCGGATTTATACGTCAACTACTACATGGGAAAAGACTATTGGTACCTACACCCCAGAGATGGGCGAACTATGTACTACAAAGATCTTGGCATGCGTTGCCCTGTATACTCCGAGGTAGGCTCTAAGCTGAACCACAAGAAAAAAGTGGTTCGCAAGAAAAAAATCGAAAAAACAAGGGCCGAGGGTTACCAGGGTTAAAAAATATTTTGTTTATAGGTTTTGGGTTAAAAAGAAGGGGCGTCATGGATTATATTCAAGGCGTCCTTTTTATTTATACATAGCACTATTGATAAAATGCTTAAAATAGAGTATTGTACAACATATGCGCGATTAGCTCAGTTGGTAGAGCAACCCGTTTACACCGGGAAGGTCGCAGGTTCGAGTCCTGCATCGCGCAC
>JADLCZ010000098.1 GCA_020846955.1 Candidatus Nomurabacteria bacterium | reverse complement strand
GTCCGAAACAAATTATTGGTGTTTTTTTCATCCCGTGTGAAATTTTATAATTAATAATTTACTGACTTTGAACTTTTTTAAAAATAATACCCTTACTACCACAAGCCCAATATCTCAAATTTCTATCGGGACATATATCCTTAAACCCTTTCTCCTATTTGTTGTCGCCACATAGCAGAGTACAAACCTTTTTTATCAAGTAATTCTGCGTGAGGGCCTGACTCTGTAATTTTACCTTTTTCTAAAACATAGATTGTATCTGCATGCATTACAGTAGAGAGTCGGTGTGCAATTAGAATTGTAATATGTGAGCTTGAAAGCGATACATCTTTGATTGTCTTACTAATCTCCTCTTCTGTCAGTGAATCAAGTGAAGATGTTGCCTCATCAAAAATAAGAATATTTGGCTTGCGCAATAGTGCTCGTGCGATAGATAGGCGCTGTTTCTCTCCACCCGAGACTTTGACACCGCCTTCACCAATAAGTGTGTCTAGACCCTTGCCTCCACGAGCAAGCAGATTCTGGCATTGAGCCTTATTAAGAGCATCGAGGCATTCTATATCTGTAGCATTTGGTTTAACAAAGAGCAAATTCTCGCGAATACTACCTGAGAATAGCTGAGTATCTTGAGTTACAAAGCCAATCTGCTTACGCAAATCAGTCTTTTCCGAATCTTCGAATGGTATGTTATTGAAACAAATCTGTCCTTCAGTTGGCACATATAGTCCGACAAGTAATTTGACAAGTGATGTCTTGCCCGAGCCCGATGGCCCAACAAAGGCAATAGTCTTGCCACGCTTTGTCTCGAATGTGATATTCTCTAAAGCCTTGTCATTGTTAATATTATAACCAAACGAAACATTTTTTAGGGCTAGTGTCTTGATCTCGCCTAGACTTTTAGGATTTGCTGGAACTTTCTCTTTTTCCATTTTCATCAACTTTTCAAAATTGGCCAAGGACGCTTCAGCCTCGCGATATGTGTTGATTACATTCCCCATTTCTTGTAATGGATTAAAAACAAAGAAAGAATAGAACAATAAGGAGAAAAATTCACCAAAAGTAATAACCTTCAAATAAATCAAGTACAACATAAACATCATAATACTTGTACGGACCAAATTGATAACTGTGCCTTGGATAAATGACAGGCTACGCAAATATCGCAACTTCTTTAATTCCAATTTCAAAATTTTGTCTGTTGTAGTATTGAGTCGATCCATTTCTTGATTTGCCAAGCCCAAACTTTTGACAAGCTCAATATTGCGCAATGATTCTGTGGTCGAGCCTGCAAGGCTCGTCGTCTCGGCCACAATTACTTTTTGAATATTTTTGATTTTTTTAGAAAGCAACAAACTCATACCGACAATAATCGGAATAGTAATAAAAAATGCCAATGCTACGCCCCAATACACACTGGTAGCATAAATTGCCACAAAGGTAAAACCAACAAGTGAGACAAATAAAATATTTACAGAAGCGGCGATCAACTTCTCGGTATCTTGGCGGACTTTTTGCAATTTGCCCAAAGTTTCGCCACTACGCTCATCTTCAAATACACTATATGGTAATGATAGTGAGTGAGATATTCCATCACGATATAGATCTGCTCCTACTCTCTGGCTAATACCATTGAGGAAATAATCTTGGAAATTTTTCGCAATACGCGAAACAAAAGCAACTCCGATAATTGCAAGAAGCAACAACCCTACACCTTGGAAAAATTCAGCTTTTGTATACAAGTCTGGCTTGGTAGCATAATTATCAACTACAAGACGGAAAATATATGGGTCCAATAATGCAAAAATCTGGTTAACAGATGCCAAGGCTAACGTCAATAAGCATAATTTCCAATATTTCTTTAGATAATGATAAAAAATCTTCATAATAGAGTGCTATTATAGCACTTTTACTCATCGGTGCGAATAGACAACAATTTGCTCGGGCTGTGATGTCCACTGAAAATTTTGACAGATTTTGGACTAATTTTATACAAATCCGCCACAAGAGATATAACCCTTGTATTGGCCAAGTTGCGCTCGGCTTTCTCCTTCACATGTATTTCGTACCGATTCTCACCTATTTCCTTCACGGCCTCTTTCTTCGCTCCTGCAAACACTTTTACTTTTACAAACATATTATTTTTTATTTGCTAAGATTTTGCCTCGTAGAGTTTTTATACACAAATAAACTGTGATAAAGAATAGTAAGGCGAATATTTGATTGAGCCAGTAGAAATATGTATTTAATGGTGGAACAGGTGCTGGGGTTAAATATGCTTGCACTGCATAATATTCAAAAGCAATAAAACCAAATATAGCAACAAATGTATCGGCAACTATAATCCATTTTTGTGATGGGTTAAGGAACCCTCCCAAAACTGCCAAAGCAAGTATACCAAAGATTGAAATCATAATTGGTACTTGTATAAGCGAAGAGAAAAACGGTAATGATACAACCATAAGAATACCTGTGAACATAAATAGTCCTCTAATTCGATCCCCATAGTAATGATATAAATTATTTTCTTCCATAAGTACATTATACTCCTATAATAAAAAATATCTAGTATATGTGTATAAAACTAAAATAGACTTTCCCCGGGTTTGCATAGAAAATTAAGCAATAATTACTTTTGGTTTTTTCTTCCAAATAACTAAAATTATAAATCCAAGAATTATAAAAACATTCATTGTCCCCATAACAATTCTATATGAGGAGGAAGCTGTGCCCATCAATCCAATCATGCTCCCCCAAGTAAGTGGTCCTACAAAGGTAGCGAAGCGTTCACATATCGTATAAAAGGAGAATCCATATCCCATCTCCTCTTCAGAAAGGAGAGTACTCACATATGCGCGCGTCGTGCTAAAAACAGATCCAAGTAACAATCCTACAATTATTGTTGCAATAGAAAAAACAATTATATTCGGAGCAAGTGCAATAATAGGCAAGGTAATGACCCACCCAAACAATATGATCTTTAATGTTTTTAAAAGTCCTATCCTGTCCCCAAGCCATCCAGCTACAACTCCTCCAACAGCAGACATAACAATTATCGCAAGCAGTAGAATTGATTTAGTCATATCAGGTACAGCAAAAACTCGTTCCATATATATTGAGTAATTATTGCTAATTGTAATTAAAGCATCATTAAAAAAGAAAAAAGCAACAAGTACAGGAGTAGCTATAGAGGCAGCAAAAAATGCCATGGCTTTTTTTCTGAAATCAGCAGTCTCAGATTTTATTGTTTGCATTGACACCTTACGCTCTCGCAATTTATCCTCTTTAAAAAAAATCATCATGGGTAATGCTAAGGCAAAGAATACACCCACAGCCGGCAACAACGGTGCAGTCCTTGAGTATACGAAAGGAAGTGTAATAAGTATTCCTACCGCTTGCCCGCAAGCATTTGCAAGCTGACCAATACCCGAAGCTCTAGAACGATGCTCTTTATCAGCAATTTCTGCAAGCATTGGATTATAAAAAACAAAAGAAAGTTGATAGAAATATTGCCCGAGTAGAAATAGTAGTGCCACCACAAAAATATTT
Organism: Candidatus Nomurabacteria bacterium; assembly: GCA_020846955.1. GTDB lineage: Bacteria > Patescibacteriota > Minisyncoccia > Phycocordibacterales > UBA9973 > UBA8515. The sequence continues at coordinate 1,304 of JADLCZ010000098.1, read as the reverse complement.
GCTCCACCTATACTTGCCAAGAGTGCAGCCATTCCATAACTTATAAATGTACCTACTGTTGAAATATTAAGGAAAAATTTTCTACCCCCATGCCTATCTGTGTATGCTGCCAATATTGGTGCACTTAGAAATAGGAGTACTGTGGCAATAGCAAAAATGGCATTATACCAAAAGTCGGAAAGTCCCCCATCGATCACGATCCACTGGGCAAAATACAAAAGGAAATTAATAAAAACAATCGAATTAGCAAAATCATACAATGACCAAAGGAAAAGTTTTCTTTTATTCATATCTAATTTTTATTATTCAAATATTTACCTGCAAGGCTTAGTGCAAACGAAGGCAGTATTATGAAGACAGTCGCGAACAAGAGTCTAATAAATATTTGGCTTATAGTTGAATCTGGCGCATCAGGACCTGAACCAGTTATGACAACCAAAATACCGATAATTCCAAAAACGATAGATGAATAAATAAAAACTCGTGTAGCTATTTTTTGCATATCTTTATCTATATTGTAATTTTAATAATATAATTATACAACTTTATTTGTTAGCTCTCTCAGATTTCTTTTGATAGATTCAGATTCAATATATGTAACTGCATCTTCTATGTTTGAGCATCTAAATAGTTTTACTTTTTTCCTTGAATCCAAATAGTCTTCAGTGAGTTTATCTACCCAACCACCAGTTTTATCAAGTAGCACAATAGGAACCAAATTTGTGTAAGAAACTGCAATTTCCATAAGTGTCCCCACACCACCACCAATTACTATTACTCCATCGCAAGAATTTGCAAGCGCAACTTCTCGCCCTCCCCCACCTGCATAATCAGGATATGTCCAAACACTTACGTATTCCATTCCAACAAATTTAGTCTTGCCCCTTCCAAGAGCTACAGCCAAAGTTGTACCACCATTCTCAAATGCAGTTTTAGCTGCAAGTGTAGAAAGAGATGGGGGTTGTAATTCTGGCCCAAATACAAGTACATGACCTCTCTCTGCCAATTTTTTACCAGCTTCATAAGCAAATTTTTCGGCAATGTCAGTTTTGTCTAATCCTGCGGACCCAATTATCCCTATTTGTAATCTCTTTTTCATAATATTGAAAATTAATATTAATAAATATTTTTACTTTGCATCAATAGTCTTCAATTTTTCTGCAAGATATTGTTCAACTGAAACATCGTGTTTTGGAGTAAATTCATTAAGGCTCTAGACTAGCAAATTGCTAGTAATTACTTTTAATATTTTAAGTATATCATGTTTATGATTATACCGAAACTCACATTCTTTTAGATGGAGC
>JADLCZ010000097.1 GCA_020846955.1 Candidatus Nomurabacteria bacterium | reverse complement strand
GGCGGCGGACGCATCCGCCGCCGCATTGATTCTCCAGAGGTATTTGGATAAAAAGAATGTAAATCCTGTCGTTCACGAACGACGGGATAAATAAATAAATTTATGGATAAAAATTTTAATAAAATAGAACAAAATATAAATAAAGAAATTTTACCACCAACATTACTTTCTGCACATGAAAAACAAATAATGAGCAAGGTGTTAAAATTTAATAGTGATAATCCAAAAGAGTGGCTAGATGAATTTTCTAAAATTTTAGTTCGAAATAAAACAGAACATAGATTAAAAATTGCAGATTTTATAAGTACTTTGAATGTAGATAATATCAAAGACAAAAAAGAATTTTCTAAATTTATTGCAAAGCAATTGTATGATTTTGAGAATAAAAATTTTACAACAGCGGAGATAGAAGAATTTTCAAGACAAAGCCATAAAGCAGATGGAAATATAGAAATCAACAGATTAGCTACATATCATATTGAAAATGATGGTAAAAGTTTATCCTTACATTCACCGATAACGACAATTAGCAATCAAACTGAAATGAAAATGCTAGTAAAAGATGCATTGCAAAAATTGGCAGACAAACTTTTAAACGACAAAAATTTATCGAACATCCAAACGATTACAGGGGAATCATGGATGGTTTTCCATCATAGAAAATTTTTTGAGGAATTTGGTTTTGAAATTAAGTCTGTAGACGAAGAAGCAAAAGAAGCTTTTATGGTAATTTCAAAAGAAAAACTCTTAGCTTTGTATGGGAACAATTTAAATAAATAATTTTATGAACCCCGAAACAAGAAATTGCCAGAATCCCGAAGCAACATACCGTGTATTTGCAACGGGACAGGTTGTAAAATTATATGAGTAATATTAACGAAAATAGAATATGTCAGAATTGTAAAGGTAACTTTCTTATTGATACCGATGATTTCAATTTTTATAATAAAATCGGTGTGCCAGCCCCAACATGGTGTCCATTTTGCCGTTATATACGCAAACTGACATTTATTAATGGTCGCTCATTACACAAAAGAGAGTGTGGTCATTGCAATAAATCTACAATTTCAATGTACGGTCCGGAATCACCAATAAACTCTTGGTGTGTTAAATGTTATCTTAGTGATGCCTTCGACGCTCGCGATTATGCACGAGGGTACGATTTCTCCCAAACATTTTTTGAGCAGTTTAAGGAGTTGAAATATAGTACTCCACACAGAGCACTCGATCAAAACGAAAGGAATGGCACAGGATGTGAATACAGCAATTTCTGCTATACAAGCAAGGATATATATTTGTCTTTTTTTACGAGTTCTTCTGAAAATATAATGTATTCCAAATGCCATTTTAAACACAATAAGAATTGTATGGATTGTTTTACTATAGAGAATTGTGATCGGGGGTACGAATTGGTACAGTCGAAACAAAATTACAACTCAACTTTCTTAACAGAAAGTAACCAGTGTGTGGATTCACATTTCCTTTATGATTGTATCAATTGTACGGACTGTTGTATGTCTGTAAATTTAAGAAATAAAAGTTTTGTTTTCAAAAATCAACAATTTTCCCGTGATGAATATAAAAAAAGAGTGGGAGAACTTATGCTCGAGACATACACAGGTCAGCAAAATGCAAAAAATATGTTTGATGAAATTTGCAAAAGTGCAATCCATAAATATGCTCATATAAAGAATTCCGTAAATTCAGAAGGGGATTTTATTGATAATTCTAAAAATGTTCATCATAGCTACGGCTTGTCGAATGCAGAAAATGTAAAATTTACTAATTTAGCGATTGCATCAGCTAAGGATTGCTATGATTTAGTATTCACAGGTAGGCTTGAAGAGAGCTACGAGGCTACTGTTGCGGGGCGTGGGGGTAGTCGAATATTATTTTCATTAAGCTGTGGTGGAGGAAGTAATAATTTGTACTATTGTGATAGTTGTAGAGGATGCTCGGATTGTTTTGGTTGTGTATCGCTTAGCAAGAAGCAATATTGTATTTTTAACAAACAATATACGAAAGATGAGTATTCTAATATGATAGAAAAAATTAAAAAGCATATGGATGATATGCCGTATGTTGATAAAGTCGGAAGAGCCTATAAATTTGGTGAGTGTTTCCCCACAGAACTCTCACCGTTTGCATACAACGAGACAGAAGCATTTGAGGAAAATCCACTTTCAAAAGAACAAGTACTTGCTTTTGGTTATAAATGGAAAGATTTGGATCCCAAGTCTCATGCTCCAACAGTACAGGCAAATAATTTACCAGACAGTATCGATGATATAAATGATGTAATTTGTAATGAAATCATTGAATGTCCAAACAAAGGTAACATATCTACACAATGCACATCAGCTTTTAAAATTATTCCTGGTGAACTATCATTTTATCGTTTATTGAAATTACCAATTCCAAGATACTGTCCAAATTGTCGATATCACAGTAGAATGAAATGGAAGAATTCATTTAAATTTTACAAGCGTACTTGTATGTGTGGTTCGATAAGCTCACCATCTACGACGACAAAACACAACCACCAAGGGAAGTGCGAGGTGGAATTCGAAACAAGCTATGCTCCCGATAGGCCAGAAATAATTTATTGTGAGAAATGTTATCAGCAAGAAGTTATTTAGTCTGTATTGACAATGTGTGTATAAAGTATATACTTAAATTATGAATACAGTAATAAATGTGAGAATTGAAAAAAGTGCTAAAAATAAG
>JADLCZ010000096.1 GCA_020846955.1 Candidatus Nomurabacteria bacterium | reverse complement strand
GACTTAATATTGGCCGAAGTTGTCAAAAATACTAGCAAAAAAGAGGGTTACAACATAGAAGAAGGTGGTGCGGAACTACTAGCGCTTATCGGAGATGGATCATTTCGTGATACGCTTTCGACCCTAGACAAAGTACTTTCTTTTGCAAAAGGCAAGAGTGTAACGATAGGTGATATTACAAGTGTGACAGGTGCGCCTGAGGTAACTCTTGTAGAGGATTTTATTTCTGCAATTGCAAACTCTGATATAGAGAAGGGTTACGAGACAATTCGCAATGCGAGTATGCAAAATATTGATATGAAAATTTATATCAAAATGATTCTATCAACTTTGCGCTATACGCTAATGCTACGCTATGCGCCAAATACAAAAAATAAAATCACAGAGTCATTATCGGCACATGATATGGAATTTATTGGTGATATTGTAAAGAATAAGCCAGAATTTATAACATCACGGACTCTATCGATATTGCTTCAGGCGTACCAGAATTTGCGCTATGCATTTATCGCTGAATTGCCACTCGAATTGGCGCTCGTGGATATACTCAAAAAAGATATTAGTGTATAATATTTGTATTATAAGTTTTTTATATATATTATGAATAAAAAAATTATTTTGGTAATTGTAGTTTTGGTGCTGGTGGTAGGTGGGTATATGATTTACAAAAACAACAATGCCCCATATGAGCCAGAAAATTTCAAAGTTGAACAACAAGCTCCTGCAACAGTGAGTGATGATTTGAATACTGATACTAATAAAGTGACAGAAGATACAGTAAAAGCTGATGAGAAGGCTGTAGGTACAGTAAAAGAATTTACAGTAGATGGATCCAATTTTAAATTTGTACCAAATACTATCACAGTAAAAAAAGGTGACACTGTAAAGCTAACACTTAAAAATATTCAAGGTTTCCATGATTTCAAGATTGATGCACTTAATGTTGCTACAAAGCAGATTAAAGAGGGTACAACAGAGACTGTAACATTTGTTGCTGATAAAGTTGGTAGTTTTGAGTATTATTGCTCTGTAGGTAAGCACAAGGCTATGGGTATGGTAGGAACTTTGACTGTACAATAGGGTTGACTAGTAATGAGTAATTGTATATAGTATAAATATATGAATAAAGTATTTATAAATCTAAAGAAGGGAAAGAAGCACTCACACGAGGGCATTCTTTCTTGTTAGTTTTGTAAATAAACTCAAAAGAAAAACGCTCTCAATATGAGAGCGTTTTTCTTTGGTTGGAGATTGGGATTTTGTGGTAAAAATTTACCCCAAAATCCCAGCCTCTAAGTATTGTGCTTAGAATTTACTGGAATAGTTATTTGAAAAATTAAATAAAAAACATTATGGAAACCCCAAACAAAAATGATTATGGAGTATTAAAAGTTCCAAGCTGTATTTCAGATGCAATAGGTTATCTGAAAAGACATGTAAATTCATATTTTATGGAGCAAGATTATATATTGAGCTTCATTAAAAATTATGAAAAATGGTTACTTGAATGTCCTCCTACAATTTTTGTAAAGGATTTTCAAAACATCTATCTTGTAAAAAAAGATGAAAACTCAGGTAAATTAATTACTGAGATTTTAAATCAAGAGTCAACTAATTCGTATCAGGATTTACAACTGATAACAAGTAGAATGAATAGGATTTCTCCTCACCAAATACCCGAAAACTTTATTGATATTTCAACAAGTGGATGCTAATAATTCTCAAAATCTTGCCCTGGTACAAAATACCAGGGCATCGTTTATTTGCCATTTTCTTGATTTTATGTTTAAATAAAGAAAAAAGCAATTATGAAAAAAATAGAAATTTTTCTATATTTTATTGGAATAATTATACTTTCCTGGGTAGCATGGCTATCTTATGAAAGGGTTAATTTTTATTCAGAAAATCCAAACTTTTTTTCTCTCATATTTTTTTTCTGCATGGTAGGAATTCTTGTGATCATTATTATTTTGATAACAAATTTCTTTTGGCCAGAAAAAAATCTTGAAGAAAAAAAAGTAGATGACCCAGATATAAATCATCTAAAAAAAGTACAAGAATTATATAATGAATTTATATCTAAAAACTCATAAGCTCCCGCCTCTAAAAATGGCGGGTTGTTTATTGTGTTTTGATCATATTTAGTGTATTTTATATGTATATTAGGGGATCGTCTAACGGTAGGACAGAAGCCTTTGAAGCTTTTAATCTAGGTTCGATTCCTAGTCCCCTAGCAATAAAGCGTAGCGTAGTGCCAGGGGAAACACGTATAGCGTGTGCCTAGTAATCGAAGACCTTGAGTATATCGCACGCATCCGCTTATAAGCGGAGTGTACGATACGAAAGGTGTACTGAACCTGTAAGGTTCGATATGCGTACTCGCGGTCCTAGCTTACTCAGGCAAAGGCAAAAACATAATAATTTGCTATACTATTTCTATATGAAAAATTTGATCGAAATTGTCGCTGACATTAAGCCCTTGGAAGTAAAAGGCTCTTTGGATACGGTAATTTCTGGAGTATATATTAGCTCAAACCTTATTGTAGAGGGAGGACTTTTTATTGCAATAGTTGGAGAAAAAGCAGATGGTCATAATTTCATAAATGAAGCTATAGAAAAGGGAGCCCGAGCTATTGTATACGAGAAAGATTTGATTGAATGCAAAGATGGTGTGACATATATCAAAGTCACCGATACCCACGAAGCATCTGGGTATATTGCGAGTGCATTTTATAATTACCCATCAAAGAAATTGAAATTAGTTGGTGTGACTGGTACAAATGGCAAGACAACAATTGCTACACTTCTTCACCAATTATTCAGAAATCTCGGGTTCAAGTCCGGAATGATGGGTACAGTAGTAAATAAAATAAATGATATAGAAGTTGAGGCGACACTAACAACCCCAGACCCAATAACACTCAATCAAACTTTAGCTACGATGGCAGATGCCGGATGTGAGTACTGTTTTATGGAAGTGAGTTCACGCGCCATAAGCATAAAAAGGATTGCGGGCTCACAATTTGCCGGAGGAATTTTTACAAATTTGACTCATGATCATTTGGATTTCCACAACACAATGGAAGAATATGCCAAGGTTAAACAAGAATTTTTTACCAATTTACCCTCATCTTGTTTTGCTCTTTCAAATTTAGATAGTGAATATGGGGAATATATGTTGGAAAGTACAAAAGCTAAAAAATATTTTTATTCACGTGAAGCCCATTCGACAAGCTCAGGGCAACATTTCCAGTTTACTGGAAATGTTGAAACCAAATTAATTGGTGACTTCAATCAATCAAATGTTTTGGCAATTCTAGGTACTGCAGTATTGCTCGGTATAGATGATAAAGTGGCTCGAGAAGAGATTAAGAAGCTAGATCCAGCTCCAGGCAGATTCGTATCGTTCACCAGTCCGACTGGTGTAACAGGAATTGTAGATTATGCACATACACCAGATGCATTAGAAAACGTCTTGAAAACTATACAAAATTTACGTCCTGCAGACGTCGGACGTCTGCAGGAACAGACGTCCGACGTCTGCAAGATAATTACCGTTGTGGGTTGTGGGGGTGATAGAGACAAGGCAAAACGGCCTATAATGGCAAAGATTGCTTATGATTTGAGTGATATATTGATTATGACATCGGATAATCCACGTACAGAAAAAGTGGAAGATATTTTAAATGACATGCAAAAAGGTCTCCCAGACTTGGCGCAAGGACTGTCCTTGCGCCAAAAGGTTTATGTTATTTCTGATCGGCATCTTGCTATACAAAAGGCTTGTGAGCTTGCAAAAAGTGGCGACTATATATTGCTCGCTGGCAAAGGCCATGAGAATTACCAAGAAGTAAATGGTGCCAAAACTCATTTTGATGATATGGAAGAATTAAAAAATTGTTTCAAGAAAATGGTATAATAATTTTATGCATAGAATTTGTACACGTTGCAATATAGAATTTAAGATTACAGAAAGTGATAACAATTTTTATCAGAAAATTTCTGTACCACCTCCAACCATGTGTCCAAATTGCCGTTGCGCTCGTCGCATGGTGCATAGGAATGAAAGGAATTTGTTTAAAAGAAAGTGTGACATAACAGGCAAGGATATTATCTCTATTTATCGTGCCGATTGCCCGTACACAATTTGTGATAAAGATTATTATTTTTCAGATGCATTCGACCCATTTGCTTACGGAGTAGTATATGATCCTAGTAAAAAATTTTTTGAGCAATTCTATGAATTTGCAAAAAAGGTGCCACTACCGTCATTGTTCCTAAGGACATCTGAAAATTGTGTTTACAATCAGGATATGAGCAATTCGCTAAATTGCTATCTTTGCTTCCGTACTCATGATTCGCAGAATATGTTTTATACATATAGAGGTAATAAGTCGAGTGATTGCTACGACTGTTTTCAGGCTGTTGAAGCAAGTGAATTCCTTTATGAATGTGTAAATGTTTCCAACTCTAGTAATAGTCAATTTTTGCATTCATGTGAAAAATGCTCTGACTCTATTTATCTATACAATTGTGTTGGTTGCGTGGATTGCTTTATGTGTACTGATCAGCGGGGTAAGCAATGTTATTACAAAAATGAGCAGTATTCCCGTGAAGAGTATAAAAAGATAGTTGATTCATATAATCTCCAAACTCACGCTGGCCGACAAAGGGCTCTTTTAGAATTTGAAGAATTTTTGAAAATGTTTCCTCGTAAAAATTTGACAATTATACGGTCCGATAATGTATTGGGTGATAGTATCTTTGATTCCAAGGACTCTCATCATGTATATAATGTTCGGGGATTGCAGAATTGTTCATATATCTGGGATTCTATGCGTTTTACTGATTCAATGGATACATACTCTGGTGCAGGCTCGGAACTGATTTATGAAGCGACTGCGACTACTGCACACAGCACAAATTGTCATTTTTGTGTGAGGGTACACGAAGGTGCTCGAGATTGTGAGTATTCATGGTTCCTACAGAATTGCTCCAATTGCTTTGGCTGTGTTGGGTTGAAAAATCAGGAATATTGTATTTTTAATATTAAATATGATAAACATGAATACCAAGAATTACGTTCTAAAATTAAAAACAAAATGATAGAGGATGGTGAATATGGTGAATATTTTCCATTTTATACTTCACCATTTCCATACAATGATACTGTAGCTCATGAATTTTTTCCACTTGATGAAAAGAGAGCTATTGAATACGGGTTGTCGTGGGGTGAAATAGAAGAGAAGAAACATCAGGCTACAATTTCATCGCAGAATCTACCAGATGCAATTACCGATGTTAATGATACTATTTTACAAGAAATAATTGCTTGCGAGCATGAGGGGGATTGTGCTCATGGTTGTACAAAAGCTTTTCGTATTATTGCAGATGAGCTGGCGTATTACAGGAGAAAGGGTATACCATTACCAAGACAATGCCCAAATTGTAGATATTATCGTAGACTTGAGTATCGTAATCCTACAATACTACGTGACATTGTATGTATGTGTGCTGGTAGCGAGATGAGTAATAGTGTATACCAAAATACGGTAAAGCACACACATGGGAATGGACCTTGTGGCAAAAATATCCAAACTACAATAAAAGAAGATGGTGGATATATTATCTATTGCGACGAATGTTACAAAAAAGAGGTATTTTAGTTATGGAAAAAACTTGCACAAAATGTAATACAAATTTTATTGTAGACCAAGATGATCAATCTTTTTATCAAAAGATGTGTGTACCAGTGCCGAATGTTTGCCCTGATTGCCGATTTATGATGCGACTATTGTGGAGGAACGAAACAAGTCTCTATACAGGTATAAAGTGTGATATGTGTGAAAAATCTATTGTAACAATGTACAATCCCAAATCTGCATACAAAGTATATTGTTATGAATGCTATCGCAGTGACAAATGGGACCCAAAAGATTATGCAATAGATTATGATACGAATCTTCCTTTTTTTGATCAATTAAAAAAACTTTTTATAAAGACACCGAAAGCTCAAGCTTATCGTACGTCTGGTCTTGGTCCAAATGTTAATAGTGATTATGTAAACGGTGCTGGCGGAGTAAAAAATTGTTATTTTATATTTAATACTGGAATATCTGAAGAATGTATGTATGATCGTGGCTTAAAGGATTCATTAGAAGTAGTAGATTCATATTTTGGGACTAAAATGGATCAATGTTATGAAGTTATAAATGGACAGCAATCTTCACAAATAACTTATTCTAAAAGTGTAGTCGGCTGTGTTGATTCACACTTTCTTTTAAATTGTTCAGGGTTAACTAATTGTTTTGGCTGTGTAAATTTGCGCAATAAAAGTAATTGTTTTTTTAATGAGCAATTATCACCAGAAGAATATAAAAATAAAATTAATGAAATATTAGGTAGTTTTCAGAAAATACAAGAAATAAGGAAAAAATTTGACCAATTTGCTTTAACTTTTCCACATAGAGTAAATAATAATATAAAAACCATAGATTCTGTTGGTGACTATTTGTCAGAATGCAAAAATGTAGTAAATGGTTTTGAAATAACAAAAGCCGAAGATTGTCGTTATATATTTTCATCAAAATTAATAAAAGATTCATATGGAACAATTGGTTTTGGGTATTATTCAGAGCTTCTACTAGAATGTGTGGCTGTGGGAGTATCAAGTAATGTAATTGGATCATACGCCGTAGACGAAGGTCAAAATATTCAATACTCTATTTCCTGTTTTCCAAACAATAAAGATTTGATCGGATGTGATAGTTTGCAAAATTCTCAATATTGTATTTTAAATAAACAGTATTCTAAAGAGGAATATGAAAAACTTAGAAATCACATTATAAAAGAATTAACAGAGAAAAATTTGTATGGATTAATGATGCCACCGGAGCTTGCGCCATTTGCATACAACGAAACAATTGCTCAAGACAATATGCCACTTACCAAAGAGAAAGCCCTTTCAAGAGGATTTCGTTGGGAGGACGATATACAGATGACCAAAAGCAAAGAGACATTGTTGCCAGAACAAATCCCAGATCATATCAAAGATGTGAATGATAATATAACAAAAGAAATTCTTAAATGTATCGATTGTGAACGTAATTACAAGATTACGGAGCAAGAACTTTTGTTTTATAGGAAAATGATATTACCAATTCCTCGAATGTGCTTCTATTGTCGCCACAAAGATAGAATTCGTCGCCGTGGGCCATTTAAATTCTTTGAGCGCAAATGTTCACATTGTGGTATAAATACACATACGAATCTAACAGAACAGATAGCACCAATAATGTATTGCGAAAAATGTTACCAGCAAGAAGTTATATAATAGCCAAAATTGTGGATATTGGTATAATGAGTCTATGGAACCAACAGCTATAGACCACTTATTGCTCAAGAGTAAAAAGCCTACCAAAAAGGATATTGCCAATAGGTATATTGATCATTACCTAGAGCAATATCGCATCTATGTGCACGTGTTCAATAGTACAAGCGAGAGGCGCAACAAGGCCAATGAATTCTTCTTGGGACTCAATGCTGCTATTATAGGAATTATCGGTTATGTAGAGACAAAAGCACTCCCACATGCATCAATGATATTTGTACTTGTGCCAATTGCTGGTATTGCAATATGTCATTGTTGGTATCGGATTATTTGTGCATATAGACAATTAAATCGTGCCAAGTTCAAGGTTATACATACTGCTGAACGAAATTTACCACTTTCATTATTCGAAACTGAATGGAATATATTGGGCAAGGGTAAGGATCGTAGTAAGTATTATCCACTTTCACAAATAGAGAAAAATATTCCGGTCATATTTATATTACTTTATTGTGTAATTCTATTGATGAATATAAATGTAGATTATGTTTTAGATTTTTTTAAATAAACGTGCAAAATTATAAACAACAATTTAAGGGTAAGAAAATTACTATCATGGGCTTGGGGATGCTAGGCAGAGGGCTTGGGTATACCAAATTCTTGGCGGAATGTGGAGCGGATCTAATTGTAACTGATTTAAAAAGTCGTGAACAATTGGCAACTTCTATAAAGGCGCTTTCAAAATTCCCAAGTATTAAATTTGTGCTTGGTGAGCATAGACTACAAGATTTTAAAAACAGGGACATGATTATAAAGAATCCTGGGGTACCAATGGATTCTTTATATATTAATGAGGCTCGTAAAAATAATATTCCAATCGAGATGGATGTTTCGCTCTTTGCCAAATGTGCGCCGGAAGTAACTATAATTGGTGTGACTGGTACTCGTGGCAAGAGTATGACTACGATGCTGATTTATGAAATCTTGCAAGCAAATAAAAAATTCTTAAAGCATCCTTCGACTACGCTCAGGACAAAAAAACCTACAGTTTTTTTGGGTGGTAATATTCGAGGGGTAGCAACATTACCACTTTTAAAGAAAGTAAATGCAAGGGATATTGTAGTATGTGAACTTGATTCGTGGCAGTTGCAAGGATTCGGCGAAGACAGAATTTCTCCACATATATCTGTTTTTACTACATTTATGCGAGATCATATGAATTACTATAAAGATGATATGAAAAAGTATTTTGCTGACAAAGCCAACATTTTTAAGTATCAAAAAAAAGGGGATACACTCGTAATTCGCAAAGAGATGAAGAAATTGATTCCAAAAAACTTGGAGAGCAAATTAATTGTAGCAAATGAGAAGGTTGTTGCTAATTGGCAATTCGTTGTGCCAGGAAGTCACCAAAGGGCCAATTTGGCTTGTGCTGTAGCCGCCGCACAAGTGCTTGGCGTGCCAACGGAAGTCATCAAAAAAACAGTGTCTAAATTTAAAGGTAT
>JADLCZ010000095.1 GCA_020846955.1 Candidatus Nomurabacteria bacterium | reverse complement strand
GAAGGGGCGACTACAATTTGAAAGTTCAATCAGCGAAAATATAAAAGACTGTGAAGTTATTTTTATTGCAGTAGGGACACCACCAGATGAGGATGGTAGTGCAGATCTCAAGCACGTATTGGATGTAGCAGATGCAATAGGAAATAATATAGATAAATATACTGTAGTAGTAACAAAAAGTACTGTACCCGTAGGTACAGCCAAAAAGGTGAAAGAAGCAGTACAAATTGCTCTTGCAAAAAGAAATCTTAATGTTGAATTTGATTTGGTAAGCAATCCAGAATTCTTAAAAGAAGGAGCAGCAGTAGAAGATTTTATGAAGCCCGAAAGAATTATTATTGGAGTGGAATCAAAGAGGGCCGAGGAAGTAATGAATAAATTATACAAACCGTTTCTTCTCAATGGGCACCCTTGCATATTTATGGATATACCAAGTGCCGAGATGACAAAATATGCATCCAATAGTATGCTTGCCACCAAGATCAGCTTTATGAACGATATTGCCAATTTGTGCGACATTATGGGTGTGGATGTAAATATGGTACGACGTGGTATAGGGAGTGATAGTAGGATCGGAAACAAATTTATCTATCCTGGAATTGGATATGGAGGAAGTTGCTTTCCAAAAGATGTCAAAGCCTTAATCAAAACTGCAAATGAAAATGGATATAACATGAAAGTATTGCAAGCAGTAGAGGAAGTTAATAATAATCAAAAACATATAATGTTTGGAAAGTTAATAAATTATTTCAAGGATTTGAAAGGCAAAAAGATTGCACTTTGGGGATTGTCTTTCAAGCCAAATACAGATGACATGAGGGAAGCCCCAAGCCTGGTATTGATAGAGCAATTACTTAATGCAGGTGCTAGTGTATACGCTTACGATCCAAAAGCCATGTACGAAGCCAAGAGGGTAATAGGAGACAAAATTATTTATGGTAAGGATCAATACGAGATTTTACAGGATGCTGATGCCTTAATTGTAGTAACTGAATGGCCAGAATTCCGATCTCCAGATTTTAATAAGATAGGTTTAAGTTTGAAAAATAAAGTAATTTTTGATGGAAGAAATATTTATGAACCGAGTGAAATGAAAAATCTTGGATTTTATTATGAATGTATTGGGAGACAGATTGTAAAATAATACTCATTATGAATTTATTAAAAGGAAATATTCTTAAATTTGGGACATATATACTTGTTCTATTGTTACCTGTAATATTTTGGGGTGATTTGTATTATCCATATATTTCTACAAAGACATTTTTTTTCTATGCTGTTGTGGAAATATTATTTTTTATATGGCTGTATACAATAACAATTGATCGTTCTTATAGATTAAACAAAAAGACTTTATTATGTTTTATACCGCCAGTAGCTTTTATGGCCTGGATGACATTGGCTGGAATTCTGGGTGCTAACCCTCACTATTCTTTCTGGTCATCAATAGGGCGAGGTACTGGACTTATTTCTTTATACCATTGTTTGGCATTTGCTTTTATAATTGCTTCATTGGTTAGAAGGAATGGTATACCATATATTTATTCATTGTTTCAGTATGTTGTAACAGGAGGATTCCTATTAATGATTACTGTATTACTTGGTCAGGTGTGGCTTGATTTGCCATACAAATTTTTTCTTATGAGTGGAGAAGGTGGGTCGCTCGGCAATTCATCTATGAGCGTAGTTTACCTTACTTTTGTTGTCGGTTGTGGACTTTTTCTTCTTTTCTCAAAGAAGGTTATAAGCCAAAGTACGAAGACGATGATAAGTATCGTTATGTTTCTTATCCTTTTCTCTCCTTTGTTTATCAAGCTCAATGCAATATTTGATAGTGGTAGTATTATAGGGTTGGCTCGAGGAGCATCATTATCTGTGATAGTGGCTTTGATAGTATTTATATTAATCTATCTATCCTTGTCAAAAAAGAAAAACAATAGAATCATTGGGTACTCGGGTATTGTTATAGGAATTATTTTTTCTATATTTTTGTGGCATAGCTTGATCACCCCAAATGCCTATTTGAATAAAAAATTCGTGCAGTCCGCTAGCAGTAGCCGACTTATATTCTGGGGTGTTTCCCAAAAAGCTCTCGACAAGCATCCAATGTTTGGTTATGGGCCAGAGAATTTTCGATCAGTTATGCAAGATAATTTTGACCCAAAGATATTGATAAAAGCCAATACGCTCGAGGGTTGGAGCGATAAGCCCCATAATATATTTTATGAATTTGGAGCTGGAGGTGGGTATCCGGGCTTAATCCTATATGCTATATTCCTTTTGAGTTTATTTTATGGTTTATTCAAGGCTCGCAATTGTGGCAAGATAAACAGGACACAAATTGCGATCTTGGGGGGATTGTTGGTATCATATATTTTCCAAAATCTATTTCTTTTTGACACATTGCCGACTCTTGTGTTACTGTTTCTTATTTCGGCTTTTATTTTTGGTATTCAAGACAATACCGAGATAGATAGTACTGTGATTAAAAAGAATTATTTAATTTCGTACCTTATACCAATATTACTTGGTGGCGCTTTTATAACATCATTCTATTATTTTGTATACTCGTCACTTTATAAAACAATTCTCTATGCTCAAACTTTTTCTATGCCTACTCGAGAGCGTATATATATGTACCCAGAACTTTTGAAGGGCTCAAGTATTGGTATAGATTTCGATGTTAGTGGATTGGCGAATTATACATTTATTAATTACGCAAAGAATATCTCAGTAATCAAAAATGACAAAAATACATTATCACATTATATAAAAAACCTAGAGGGATTATTAGTGTATCTTGAGAAAGTATCCGAGGTAAACAAGACAGATTATCGATTATACTTAGATAGAGTTTATTTATACGATACGATAGAATTTCTTCGAGATGGGAGTTATGACAATGTTATGACTCAAAAAATGTTGGATATACTCGATAATGCTCACTCTCTTGCTCCAAATGACCCAAGCTCATATTGGGCTCGAGCACAGGTCAAAGCATTAAATAAAGACATGGAGGGGGCAGAACAGGCATATAAGGACGCAATAGCAATAGAGCCAAAGGTGGAGTCATCTCATAAATTATTGATAT
>JADLCZ010000094.1 GCA_020846955.1 Candidatus Nomurabacteria bacterium | reverse complement strand
TCAAATAATTTAATTGGTGAATGTTTTTTGCCATTTATTTTGACTGGTATTCCTTTTACAAATTCAATAGTCATTTTTATCACTTTATTTGGAGCTTTTTCCGGAGAAATAGAATATTCAAACATATGTTCGGGTGGTTTTGTCCAAGGATCTTCGAGAATTCCCGACTCAAAAGATATATGCATTAGATTTTCATCTGTCGACCAAGGACTTGCAACTGTCGCCTTGATTGGTATCCCATGTTTCAAGGCATATGCAATCATTTCTTTTCTTCCAGGAAAGGTTTTTATAAATTCATCATCTTTCCATGGTGCAAATATTTTTACATCTGGCTTCAGTGTGTAGTACGCTATTTCGAAACGCACCTGATCATTGCCTTTCCCTGTTGCTCCATGAGATGCAACCGTTGCATTCTCCTTTTTTAAAACTTCAATTTGTTTTTGCGCTATAATTGGACGAGCAAGTGAGGTACCCATATAATATTCATCCTCATATCGAGCATTCCATTTAAGTGCTTGGAATATATATTTTTCAATGAACTCCTCTTGGGCAGGAATTATATATACTTTTGAAGCACCGCAAATTTTAATTGCTTTGTATTTCATTTTTTTTAAATCTTCAACCTTTTGACCTACATCTACCAAGCAACAAATCACCTCGTATCCCTTTTCAACGAGCCATTTAGCTATAATGGAAGTATCCAAACCTCCAGAATACGCAAGAACAACTTTTTCTTTTTTATTCATATTTTTTTATGATTAAACTAATAATAGAAAACAAAAGCGACCTCTTTTTTGAGGTCGCTTTTGAAAATTCGTATTAGAATTTAGGAGATTTTATTTATGTACACAAACACTCTCAAGCGCCCTCAAATTGTGAGTCGCTCGTCGTCGGTTACTTATTTGTATTTGTGTATGAATGTGATTCATAATTTATATATAACACCTGCCAAAATGCAAGTCAATGTTTTAATATGTGGATAACTTTATTTTGCTAACTTTATTTTAAGTTGTTTTTCAAATGCTGTATAGATAATTCGTGTTTTATCTTCTAGCTTATCGAGGCGCTTACCATCATTTGTTTCTATATTATCTAATCTTGATTCAATTTTATCTAATCCTTCGTCTACCTTATCAAATCTCTCATCTACCTCTCTAAAACGAGCATTCATTTCCTCTTTTGTAACCATTCTAGATTCAATACCATTAAAACCCTTAGCAACCATTATAGCCAAGTCATCAATGGTCATTTTCTTTGATTTTTTTACCTCCTTTTTCATAATTTAATTATACTACAACCAAATTTCTACGCAATACATTCAATGTTTTATTGGTATTTTGTAATCAAAATATTTGCTTCTTCGGGATTTGCTTTCATTTCGAGAAGTGCTTGGAGCATAAGTGGCGCAACTATTGTCGCATCGGATTCTACTACGAACATTGGAGTGTCTTGAGTGAGCTTATCCCAAGTAATCTTTTCGTTTGGTGTGGCCCCACTGTATGATCCGTATGAGGTTGTTGAGTCCGAGATCTGGCAGAAGTATGCCCATGGTTTGGCAGGCAATTCCATATCATATTTAAGTGATGGCACTACACAGATTGGGAAATCTCCGGCAATTCCTCCTCCAATTTGGAAAAATCCAATCCCCTGTCCTTCAGAAAGTTTTTGATACTGATCATAGAATTCGCCCATGTACTCGATACCACTCTTTGCAATACTTGCACTCGCATCGCCGTGTTTTACATGTGAAGCAAAAATGTTACCAAAGGTAGAATCTTCATATCCTGGTACAACAATTGGAATATTATGTTGCGCTGCGGCCAAAAGCCAACATTCGTCGGCATTACCTTGATGCTTCTCTTTATCTATCATCTGAATCAAATCATAGAAATATTCATGCCAGAATCGGCGGGTGCCATTCTTGGTAGCCTCCTCCCACATTGGGACAATATGCTTCTCTACAGCACGAAAGGCTTCATCTTCGGGGATACTTGTATCTGTTACTCGGCGCATACGATCCTCGAGAATTTTTGTGTCATCTTCCTTTGTGAAATAGCGGTAATCTGGGAAATCTTTGTAATGATTGTGCGCAACTAATCGGAATAGTGATTCCTCCAAGTTGGCACCAGTCACAGACATACCGTGAATCAAGCCTGCGCGAATAGCTGGCGCAATACTGATTCCTAATTGTGCCGAGCTCATTGCTCCAGCCACAGCCCAGAACATCTTGCCACCTTTCTCAGTATGCCGCCAATATGCTAACAATGCATCACGAGTTGCGCGAGCATTGAAGTTCTTGTAATTTTTTAATATAAATTCTAATGTTGTAAGATTGTTTTGCATAATATTATTTTAACATAATCATTAATATAATTAAAATTTTAAATTAGTTCTTAATCAGGAACTTGCGCAGGCCTGACTGAGGCCGAGCAGAGCAGAAAATTCAGCAGAATTTTACGTGTGTCCTGGGAGAGAAGCTAATTAAAAATTTTAAGAAGGCTACCAACCAAAGTTTTTACCTACCTCATCGGCAGTCTCGCGCTTTCTGGCAACAACTATATGTCCATTCTCGGCAATAATTTTTAATGGTGATGATAGCATGCAGTGATGCATTGCAAGTGGATCTTGATACGCTCCTGTGTCCATGACAGCGATATACATTGGAGTATTACCACCATTCATATCATAGTCAGGTAGTGTAACATAGCCATTTACTCCTGTGTATATATCATCCGAATCACAAGATGATCCCGCTAGCCACACATCTTCAAGTTTATCATCATGCTTGTTATTGAGCGGTATTACTGACCACTTCTGTCCTATAGCCCAAGTGTCGAGCAAGTCATTCATAAAGCTACCATCTATTACATACCACTTTTTTGCATTAGCTTTTTTTGCCGTAATTTTTTTAGTATCAATAATTTTAAAAATTGTAATTTGTGCCGGTGCTACAATATAGCGACCCCATTCGCAAATCAGATTTGGGTGTGGCATGCCACGCTTCTCGCTCTCTTTCTTCACAAGTTGGAAAATTCTCTCCATTAGTTTATCTATTGGGTAACTCTTATTTCGAGTATATGGAATCGGCATACCTCCACCAATATCGATTGTATCAAGAGATGGATTCTTCTCCTTAACTTTAAAATATACATCAAGAGCATACTTGATCGGACCTAATACATCAGACAATTTCTCAATTTGAGATCCTATATGATAGTGCAAGATTTTCAGATTTTTGAAGCTACCCATTTCAACAATCTCCTTTGCTGAGAAGCCGAAGCGGTCAATTGACTTGTTCCAGTACGAAGCTGCTTTGACTGGCATATCTAGGCGTATACCTACATCGTACTTGGAGTGTTGCAGAAATTTGAGCTCATTTGGCCCTTCAATAAGCGGAAAGATTTTCACTCCACGGTGCTGCAGATCATCAATTAAGTTTATATATTTGTCAGTTTTTGGCCCTGAGCATAGGATCCGGATATTTGGGTTGAAGGATTCTTGCTCAAGCATCCGCTTTACTAGCCACAAATCATTAAAAGATGAAGTCTCTAAATGTGCACCTTCACCGACAAGTGCCATTACTACTTCCTTGTTCTGATTGACCTTCATAGGGTAGTGGTAAAGGAACTTGCCTTTGTAGCCCACCTTCTTGGATAAATGAGTTGTTAGGTCGAGGAAGTCCTCAAGGCGCTCTTCAATAATAAAAGGGAAAAGGATTTCAAGCGAAGTCCCCATTTTGTCCGCCAAGTAGCGGATATTGTAAATATTGTTCCCCTCCTTTACTACCAAGTCACCATCCTTGTTGAAATCAAAATATTGAGTATTGTACTCTGTGGCTCCAAGCTTCCAAAGCTTGCGTGAACTCACTGATTTTTTTGTCATTTCTTAAAAAATAGAGAGAATGCTCCCGCACGGCTCTATAAAAAATATTAATAATAACATAATAGCAGAATGTGATGAAATGTAAATAGTCCACCAGATAGTAAAATGCGCCCGTAAATCATTCCTGACCTACAAGCGTATTTTAGCTTAATTAGTTCGAACACGAAGTTCGAACTTGGAAAAATTTTGTAGCCCAACATAATATTGTGGACCAAAAAAATTTTTAACAAAATTATTTATTTCCTCCCATAAGGGGGAAATATTTTCTTTCGGAATTACCTTTTCAGGTAATTCCGAAAAAATTATCATCTTGTTCTCAATTTGAGCAACAAGATTGATTTTTTTTAACCTTAATCCCTCATTAATGAGGGCAAGGTCATTTTTATATATATTTTCCATTTAAAAAAATAATATACTTTTCCCAGAATTACACAATATGTGGATAACCCAAAAAAGTAAAAAGCCCTGGATTTTGGTCTCAGGGCCTTTAATTTAGCTAAAGATTGCATTAAAGAAATCTTTTAGTAGTTCGGTCTCAACATTCATCTGTAAAGATAGGTTTTTAAAATAATTCTCATCGAGGAATTTCTTTTGATAATTTCCCGACTGAGCTTTCACCACCCCAAGAGCAATCCGATAATCTTTGTCTGTACAGAGTGGATTTTCTTCAAAAGTGAACTTATAAAAGAAGTTTTCAATTTCTACAATTGGGAAATTTGTTTTCTCTGCGTAGCTAACAATGTACGCAGGATTCAGTAACTTTTTCCCATGTCGTTTACGGTTGGCTATTTGTAGCCGAATAAATTTGAGTGCAATTTGTGAACAATCCATTAATTATTTTATTTAATTTTTAAAGAACTACTTATATAGGGAGCTCTTTTACCTATAAAAAACAACCTCTTTATTGAGGTCGCTTTTGAAAATTCGTATTATCTTTTAGATTTAGAATTAGGAGATTTTTACACAAACACTCTCAAGCGCCCTCAAATTGTGAGTCGCTCGTCGTCGGTTACTTATTTGTATTTGTGCATGAAATGAATTCATAATTTATGTATAGCACTTGCCAAATTGCAAGTCAATGGTTTAATGTGTGGATAACTTTATTTAGCCAATT
>JADLCZ010000093.1 GCA_020846955.1 Candidatus Nomurabacteria bacterium | reverse complement strand
TCAATAATTTCACCAGCAAGTAACTCATATAAATATGACAAAGAATTATTTAAAATTTTAGACTCATCCTGGGATACCACAGATCCTGTTTTTTCTGTTGATACAAGGAAGGGCGCGGATACCTCAATAAGAAAACTTTATGTTAGAACAAGTAGCCTTTTTGAAGATTTAGCAACTTTTAATAAAGACATTTCTGTTCAAGAGGATGCAACTGTTTACGGAAGGGCTTCTGTGGGAACAATGACAGGGGCAGGTTCTAGTACTACATACCCAGGCTCGAAAGATGAATACGACTTCAACTTAAAAGGGACAACTAATATTGGTAAAATCCCAGGGTTCTGTACTCTTTCAAAATCTGATGTTGAAACTAATTTCAGACTTTGCCCAACGGGAACATATCTTGCAGGGATGAACCCGAATGCAAAAGATAGTGGCACGGATTGGTTTTCTACTTGTCGAGTATTTGATTCCCAGCACAGTTTGACTGGAGACAATTGTTATGATCACCCACTGCTTTTCCTAGATTGGTTGTTGAAAGATCAGAGTGGAGGGCCTTATGGATTCCATGGGTATGAGGATAGTGATTGTAAAAAGAAGTTCTATCGCTGGATTGATATAAAGGGTGGGTACTTTAAAGATACCTTCACTCGTAGGGGCACTACTTTCCCTAAGCAACTTGGAACGTACAGCAGTTCACAATCATTAATTGTTTGGTATTTTGGAGAAGGTGCTCCAAATGATTTCCAAGAAGATACAAGTTGTAGAAATAGTACTTTTTGTGTTCATCAAGCAAGCTCAAGCTTTAAATGGAAGGGATACATGCAAAGAGTGAAGGTAGTGGTTACTGATTCTAATAGTAGACAAGCTGCAGTAGAAACAGCAGAATGGATGAGTAGAAATAGAGATTGTGATTAGTATTTAAATTATTATTAAAAAGTGAGAATAAAAAAATCCCAAGAATGCTTGGGATTTTTTTATATTTATAAGCATCTCCGCAAATGCTTATTTTATTGTTATCTTTTTGGTTGTGACTGTACCGTTGCTCTCGATGAGAGTAGTGTATATGCCACTTGGCCAAATAGTTTCAATGTAGGTGTTAGAACCTGTGGTTAAGGTTGTGTAATAGAGTTTGCCAAGGCAATCGTATATCCTCAAAAGGTTGTTTGGTGGTGCTTTGAGGGTAAAATGATCTTTGGCAGGGTTAGGAAATATCTCGATAGTTGCAGTACTTCTTTTTTTGATTGCTCCGGTTTGACCTTTGGGAATCAAAAATTTCTGTACTGTTGTCTCGATTGTTTCGTTGCCTGAACGAGCAAGGATTTTGTAGTGGACTTCCTCTCCAGGTAAACCCATGGAGTCATAATCTACTGTTGCTGAGTTCGGCTTTCCATTGTTAAACATGAACTTATATTTTAAATCCAGTATATAAGATGGATACAAAAATGTTTCCTTGTTATCAAAGATAATCTGGAACTCATCTGGCTTGTTCTCGCTCGAGTACAACCAGTGGATGTCAACGGTGTTTGTTGCTAAGACTGCTGTGTTTTCAGCAACAAGTGGCGCTGTGCCTGGGGTTAAAATACCGTATTCTTTTTCAACTCCATTGAGTGAAAACACCAGAAAATAGTATGTTCCCTCTTTTAGGTTTTTCAGCATACAATAATTCTCCCCTTCATGAGGGTTCTCTGCTGAGTCAGCTCCGTTGTTGAATTCCTTGATCTCACCTTTTAAGATTTTACGGTCAGAACCTGAAAATAATGTAACCTTAATTTTGTCAGAGGTGGTATACCCCGTTAAATCAAAGGTGAATTTTAGGTTTCGATTGTTTTGGTCTAAAGTAGAGAGCAGGTACCTAGGGTTGCTGATGGTTACAGCAAAAGTAGTTTGTGGCGCCAGTAATAGGCCCATCCAAATACAAATAGTTGCGATAAATAATATTTTTCTTTTCATTGTCCGTGATATTAATTTTTTTCGAACTTTTTCTCCTTATTTTGCGGAATTTCAAAGGGCTAGAGTTCAAATATATGATAACACAAATTTCATATTTTGTACACAAAAATCGATAGTTATCCACAGTTGTGGTTTTTTTGGTAGAAATTTGGTATTTTTTATTTGGTAATACTATTGTATATGTAGTATAATAAAAATATGAAATTAGGGCTTCGTAAATGGATTAAAACTTCTATTTTTATTTTCTCTTTTACTTTTATTGTATTTTTCGCAATGCAAGCCAATGCTGGTAAAGACGACAATGTTTTCGGTTGGTGGTGGAGTGATGGAATAGGCTGGATTAGTTTGAACAATTGCTCGGATCCTACTTCTTGCTCGGGGAATTCCTATGGTGTAAATATTAATGAAGACACAAATATTATTTCGGGACATGCATGGAGTGATAATATAGGTTGGATTAGTTTTGATCAAAATGATTGGTCTGATGATAGTAGTACTGTTGGCCCTCCAGGAGGTTTTTCGTCATCAGGAAATCAGATAGGTTCAAGTGGTTGGGGTAGGGCCCTAAATGGGAGATATTTTGCTCATTCTTCTGATGGCCGTGATAATCGTGGCGGGTATGATGGGTGGATATCACTTTCAGGATTTGGTATCGATAAAACAACTGATTTGGCCACAAGTTTAGGTAGTGCTTTTGATAAAAAAGTTGTAAATCCTTTAACCGGCTATGGTTGGGGTTCGAATGTTATTGGCTGGGTTCAGGCAACTTCAAAGTATCACAAATCTTATGTATCATTCGATAAAAAATGTTTGATTACCGATCCAACTTGTGCAAAGCATGATCACAGTTTTTTTGAAGTTACAATAAATAGTAAGAATACAGCAACAATTGTGGGAGGAGATGTGGTAAATATTGATTGGGAAGCAAAACAAACTTTTTACCCTACAGAGTGTACTGGATCACTAGGAGGTAATAGCTCCCCTTATCCAGATTCTGATTGGACTACTAAAACAAGTGGTTGGACTTACCAAACACAATCTGGTACATATAACAAAATTCATGTACCACCAAGTGGTGCTACAACTTTTCGACTTACTTGTACAGATAATACAAATGTTTACTATGATGAAGTTAATGTAAATGCTTCGTTTACAGCTGGAATAAATGGGGGAGCTTGTATAGATGATCTTACATCAAACCCAACTATCACATGGACAACAAATGATCCAAGTCCTGAGTGTGTAATAGAGGCGATGCCATTTTATGCAGACTTCACACCATATACCATTCCGAGTTCAGGATATTTGAATGCAAGCGGAAGCGCACCTTATACAGTAGTGGATACAACTTTTAGTACTAACAACAAAAATACTTTTTACAAATTAAATTGTAGAAATGGAGACACTGGTACATATGAGGCCAATGTTGGTCCAATTACAAGCTTTACAAAAATGTGCTCAAATGCAGTCGATTATACTATTACAAAGTCTCCATCTAGTTGTAATTATCTTACTGAGACTTCAGATCCGACTGTGTATAAAGCTGATACAATGAAACTGACTCTAATCCCCGA
This sequence comes from Candidatus Nomurabacteria bacterium, assembly GCA_020846955.1. Classification (GTDB taxonomy): domain Bacteria; phylum Patescibacteriota; class Minisyncoccia; order Phycocordibacterales; family UBA9973; genus UBA8515. The sequence continues at coordinate 10,072 of JADLCZ010000093.1, read as the reverse complement.
GAATTTTACCGCAGATACAGATGTAAGTATTGATACTACAAATGGTACACCAAAAGGGAATATCAATTGGGCACCAAGTTCGCAACAATTTACTTACAATACAACCTCAAAAGACCATAACACCATAGATGCTGATTATACAATTTCATTTACGGAACTTTCCAAGAAAATAAAAAGTACAACTTACAACTCATCTTTAAATGGGTATCTTATAGAGTCCATTGATCTAAATATTAAAGCTACGAGTCAAAATACTGATACCAAAAAAGAAAGCTTGCTGTACTGCTATGCAACCTGCGACCCGAGTGACCCAACCTGCAAGCCCTGTGATCCGAAAACAGACCCATTATGTGCACCGAAACCTAAAACCAAGCCAAAATATGTCCCGTTTTAGGTACAGAAACCTACCAGAAAATTTTTTTTTGTGGTATAATAATGCTATATGGATTATAAATTTTATATAGGAATCCTGGCGGGACTTATCGCTTTTTTTGCGTATATTGTATATATAAGATCTATTCTAAAAGGAGAAACTAAGCCAAATAAAACTACATGGTGGATTTGGACCTTTATGGGTGCCGTTGTTGGTGTTAGTTATTATTTCTCTGGAGCAGAAGCAACCATGTGGGTAGCTGTAAGCGAATTTATAGGCCCTTTGGTAATAGCCCTTTTATCATTAAAATACGGCACAGGTGGCGTAAAAGATCGAACAGACTTAATTTGTTTAATTGGCGCATTAATAAGTATCGTATTGTGGATAATTTTTGATAGCCCAGTTATTGCACTTATAACGAATCTTATTGTAGATGTTTTTGCTGTTATACCAACAATTAAGCATATTAGACTTAATCCAGATGACGAAGGTATAGAAGGATGGTTTATAACATGGGTTGCAGATTGTGTTAATCTTTTCGCTATTGATAGATTAATATTGGGGGTTATCGTTTACCCAGTGTACATGTTTATTATAGATAGTATAATGGTATTAGTAATAAGAAAGAGTCAAAAAAAAGTTAAATAAAATTTATGTCAAAAGTTTATATAAAAAAAAGCAAACTACATGGAAAAGGAATTTTTGTTTCAAGGAATATAAAAAAAGGTGAGATAGTTTTTATAATTAAAGGTAAAAAGATCAATTTTTTAATTGATAATAATGAGAAAGCTAAAATTGCAGGGTTAAATTGGGTAGGTATAGGAAAAAATAAATGGGTAGACCCAATAAATCATTGTATTTCCTTTAATCATTCTTGTGAGCCAAATTGTGCAATAAAAGGGAAAGTTACTGTCATAGCTTTGCGTAATATAAAAAAAGATGAAGAAATTACATTCGATTATTCATTAAATGAATCTGATATTTTTTGGCATATTAATTGTAATTGTGGTTCTAGTAAATGTAGAAAGATAATTAAATCTATACAGTTTTTACCTAAGACAACATTTACTAAATTTTCACATCTGATTCCCAGTTATTATAAAAAAGTTTTTATTAAATTTAATATTTCAAATTTTAAAAATTTTAATGGTTTAAAAACTGAATGGGTAAATTTTATTAAAAAAGATTTTAAGATATAATATATTTATGATTGATAAAAAATCAAAATTATTTCTAACAATATTTTTCATATTAGTAATTATTTCCGTTACAATTACTTTTTACCGTTATTTGATAATAAAAAAATTTACTATCATTACAGATGAAGAAGCTTTTAGTCAATCATTATTAGAAAAATAATTATATGGAAACATCAATTCAAGGATTTATAAATATATGCCAGTGGGATACTGCAAAATATTTAATCATATCTAATAATGTATTTGGAACATTAATATATTATTCTCATTTTTTTGCTCTAGTTTTGTCACTTACAATTGGAATTTTTGTTTTTTTTAAAGATAAAAAATCACTTGTAAACCAATTACTTTTTATAATTACATTACTTTTTTCATCATGGGTATTTTTTGATTTAATATTATGGTCAACAGAGAAACTAGAATATACCATGTTTTTTTGGTCAGTAATAATATTAATTGAACCACTAATATATGCACTATGTGTTTATTTCATCGATGTATATATATCAAAAGATGATATTAGTCTAACAAAAAAATTTGGAATATTTATACCTTTATTACCAATAATAATTTTATTACCAACAAAATTTATATTACATGGCTTTGATCTTACAAATTGTAATAGAGATGTATCTGAAGGTTTTATTTCAATTTATTATGTATATATCATAGAAATTATTTATGCTTTTTGGATATTATTATTTGTTTTCAAAAAATATATTAAAGCAAGTAAGGAAATGAAAAAACAAATAATATTTATTAGTTTAGGAATAATATTGTTTCTATTGAGTTTTGTATCTGGAAATATTATTGGCAGCTTGACTGACAACTGGAACCTAGCACAAATTGGACTTTTTGGTATGCCTATCTTTGTAGGGTTTCTTGCCTACACAATAGTCAAATTTAAAAGTTTCAATATTAAGATGTTTGCCGCACAGGCACTTGTATTCGCTTTAGGGTTTCTAGTGCTAGCAATTTTGTTTATTCGTAAAATTGAGAATGTTAGGGTTGTAGTGTTCTTTACATTAATTTTTGTAATTATTTTGGGCTATTTACTAATTCGTAGTGTTAAAAAGGAGGTAAAACAACGTGAGCAGTTGGAAATTCTTTCTGAGCAATTACTTGTTGCTAATGACAAACTAAAGGAGCTTGATAAATTAAAGACTGAGTTTATTTCACTTGCCACACACCAGATTCGTAGCCCTCTAACTGCTATCAAGGGCTATGCTTCTATGATACTCGATGGTAGCTATGGCGAGATGACACCAAAAGTAAAAGAAGCTGTGGATATTATTATGCAATCAAGTGCAAATCTTGCTATAACCATCGAGGACTTCCTTAACGTAAGTAAAATTGAATCGGGTGGTATGAAATATGAAAAAGTAAATTTCGATATGGGGGAACTTGCCAATAGTATGATGAAAGGTATTGCTGTAAATGCCGAGAAGAAGGGATTGAAGATAGCTTACACAGATGACAAAACTGGACCATATATTGTAAATGGAGACCAAGAAAAGCTCCGCCAAGTAGTACTCAACTTTATAGATAACTCGATTAAATATACAAAAACTGGAGGGGTAAATGTATCTGTAACAAGAGTTGGTAATAAAGTTCATTTTGCTGTCAAAGATACTGGTATGGGTATGTCGCCTGAAACAAAGGCAAAATTATTCCACAAATTCTCGCGTGGCGACGGTCAGCGTATGAATACAACAGGATCTGGGCTTGGACTATATTTGGCAAAAGAGATTGCAAAAGCTCACGGTGGAGATGTTGATGTGGAATCAGAGGGTGAAGGCAAAGGCTCCACATTTTATATGGATCTTGATGCTACAAAATAAATATTAAATTTTAGAGATTTTTGAGCCCTCTCCTGTATCTTTTACCTCATAGCCGAGAGTATTGATTTTGGCTCTTAATACATCACTTAGATCCCAATCCTTATTTAGTCTTGCAAATTCACGCTCTTCTACGAGCTTCATAACTTCTTCAGGTACTATTTCCTCTTTTAAATCTGCCAATCCAAAGCCAAATACTCTATCGAAATCAAGCATGGTAACTCTTTTGTCCATGCCGGGAATGGAAGGGTCTTTTACAAGTTCCCATAATAGAGCGAGAGCTTGAGGAGTATTAAGGTCGTCATTCATATACTCTATAAAGCGAAGCTTATAATCCATATCTACTGTACCATTATCGTCCTTTGGAAGGGCTCTAAACGCCTCGTAAAGCCTCGAAAGTGCTGTATCAGCACCTTGGAGAGTCTCTATATTGAGATTAGTCAGGGTACGATAATGAGATGTCATTAGCCACAATCGGTAGCCAAGAGGTGATATACCTTTAGTTATGAGATCGCGAAGGGTGTAGAAATTGCCAAGTGATTTTGACATCTTCTTGCCATTCACTAATAGCCATTCATTATGCATCCAATACTTTACAAATTGTTTGCCTGTATAACTTTCTGATTGAGCAATCTCATTCTCGTGATGGGGAAAAATATTGTCGACACCGCCTGTATGGATATCAATGGTTCGATAATCCTCACCACTGGTCTGCTCACCCAAATTCTTGATACTCATTGCAGTACATTCTATATGCCAGCCTGGGCGACCCTTGCCCAAACTTGTCTCCCAAAATACATTGCCATCACTTTCGTCATATGCCTTCCAAAGTGCGAAATCTTGTACTGAATCTTTGTCGTATTCATCACTCTTCATACGGCCTTTGGCATTGTCACGAAGCTCTGATAGATCAATATGTGCTAATTTCCCATAACCAGGGAATGTAGATATATTGAAATACACTGAGCCATCTGTGGATACATATGCATGGCCTTTCTCGATTAACTTCTCAATAATTTTGACCATCTCGTCTATATACTCTGTAGCCATAGGATAGCTATCGGCAGGGATAATATTGAGCATGTCGCGATCCTTGTAGAATTCATTCGTATAAAATTCTGTAAATTCTCGAAGTGATTGACCGTTCTTTTGTGAATCACGAATTGTTTTGTCATCTATATCGGTAATATTCATTATGTGATTGACTTGATAGCCTTGATAACTCAAATATCTTTTCAAAGTGTCACCAAAAATGTACGCGCGGTAATTACCAATATGAGGGTAATCATAAACTGTTGGCCCGCAAGTATATAGACTCACACTATCCTTTTTCAAAGGTATGAATTCTTCCAACTTTTTTGTATATGTATTGTGTAATTTAAGTGACATATTATTTTAAATATAGCATTATGCTTGTAATTGCTAGTATGATTATAATTATACACAAAAAAGTAACTAAATTGCCTTTCCTATTGGCAAGTTTGTATTGTAGATTAGATAATTCTATTTTGGTATCTTCGTTTAAAATTTGTATTAGATAATAAAATAGTGATGCAGAATTCTCTAATACCAATCCTTCTTCTAGTAATTCCTCGGCTTCGAATTTCTTTGCGAATATCTGTAGTACATTATTGTATTCATAATGCACTGTAATTAGGAAATTCTTGCCAATTATGAAATTAATTTCTTGATTTTTGATCCTACCTTTATCATCGATAATTTGAGGGAAGTGAAGGACTGAATATGTGAGGTGTGGGTATATGTCTGTTTTGGTATTTTTACCTTCAGTAAACATAGGTTTGGCAAAATCTTCTGGCAAATTGAATTCCTCGAGGATACTCTCTATTTCCTCCTTGCGTGGAGACTCTAGATCTACCCATAAAAGCCCTTTATATTTATACTTAGAAATCATATTTATCTAGTATACAGTGGGTCTTGCTTTTTTTCAAATTTTTGTGTATTATAACCCTATTCCCATTAGAAGCGTTTTCTAATAGGTACAATTTTTATGACAACAGCAACAACAAAAACTAAAAAGGCCCAAGCAACTACAGGCGAATTCGCAGTAATAGAAACTGGTGGCAAGCAATACAAAGTCGCAGTAGGCGATGTTCTAAAGGTAGAGAAGCTAAAAGGGGACTTTACAGCAGGGGACAAAATCATATTTGACAAGGTCCTATTGGTAGACAATGACAAAGACACTACAATCGGCGCTCCATATATAGCAAATGCCAAGGTAGAAGCACTATTTCAAAAGGCTGGCAAAGGCAAGACTGTAAAAGTAGTCAAATTCAAGCAAAAAAGCCGATATCTTAAGCAAAACGGCCACAGACAACCATTCGTAGAAGTAAAGATATCAGCAATCAAGTAAGACTCCTAAAACCACATATACCCTTAAAAAATCAAGCCATAAAAAAGCTTGCTTTTTTATTTTATATGTGCTATAATGAACACAAATAGATAGATACTGTCAAGTTTTATATGGTTTTACCCGATCTGATGGACTCTCAACATGAGATTTTCTAAAACCATATAAAACAAAAAAAATGAAAAGAATAAGTCAACTCCACATGAGTGCTGTATTGTTCAGCACAGTATTAATTTTATCGTTCATCACAACAAAAGCACAAGAAATCCCCAAAGAAAAAGGGCTTGAAAAAGTCACTTTAGGTGCAACCTGGGCTCCAGCAATGGTGGTCACAAGTACTGATTTTCACTTTTCCGAAGAGTACACATTGTGTGCAGCAGTAAACGCATTTACAAAAAACTGGAACGGGCACATTCTTTACAGTCCGTATCAGCAAAAACTGCAAACGCTGCAGGGTTTCAAAATTCGAAGCTCTCCAACCGTAGACTTATTCTTTTTTTACGAGAAGGATTTTAAGGAAAAAGCAGACTATGCAAGTGTAGGAATCCAGAGGCTTTGCCAACTTGGTGATTGTGAAGACTTCTTCACTCTATTCACCGAGATTGGCACAGACTTTGAATCTCCAATCTTAAAGGTTGGATTTACTATATCTCCACAGTTCATACTATGGAAAAAGTAATTTACACTAAAACTTTTTATAAAACGGCGGTTCCACATTTGGAACCGCTTTTTTAATTTCTATTTCTTAATGCATTTTTTATAGTTTCTGAATCAGAGTATTCAAGCTCGGTACCGGTCGAGAGCCCTCGGCCTAGAGTTGAAATTTTTATATAATATTTATCCTTTAATGGATTGATTAATTCACGTAGGTACATATCTGTGTGTTCACCTTGCGGATTGATTGAGAGTCCTAATATTACTTCTTTTAATCCATCATCTTTCGCACGCTTTTCTATTGTATTTATAAGTTCTTTTGTCCGCACGAAATTCGGAGTCTCTTTTGTAACTACTGGTACGAGACCACCAAGAATAAAATACATGCCCTTATAAGTCCGGCTCCGCTTAATACTTTCGAAGTCTGCATCTTTCTCTACAACTAATAGGGTAGTGTGATCTGTTTCCTTATGCCTGCAAGTCTCGCAAACGGAATTGTTGGTAGATTGGAAGAATAAGTAGCACTCGGTGCATTGTTTGATCTGATTCTTTATACTTAGGATTGCATCTCCCAAGCTTTTAACATATTGAGGATTCTTGTGTAGCAGGAAATATACAAAACGCTTGGCTTGGCGCTCACCAATACCTGGGAATTCTTTGAACATTGTAGATAGTAAATTTATCGGATCCATTTTAAGTTAGGTTCTAGTTTCTAGTGATTAGTGGTAAGTAGGAATGCTAGAACCTAGAAACTAGTTACTAGCACCTAATTCTCAAAATGCATCTATGTTTGTATCTTCTGTTGGGGCGAAGCTATCTAGGCTACTCTTTTCTATATTTAGGAAGCTTGTAGTCTTTTCATCGAAGTAAAGCGAGACTTTGCCGACAGGACCGTTACGGTGCTTCTCGATCAATATCTCGGCAATATTTGTACGTTCGCTTTCGTCTTTGCCTTTATCTTCGCGGTGGATAAACATTACTACATCGGCGTCTTGTTCGATAGATCCAGAGTCGCGCAAGTCAGATAGTCTTGGGCGACCACCACGAGCCTCCACAGCACGAGAAAGCTGGGAAAGGGCTACTACAGGTACATTGAATTCTTTTGCCAAGGCTTTAAGCGAGCGAGAGATATCAGTTACTTGGTTGACCATGCTATCATAATTCTTGGATGTAGACATCAACTGCAAGTAGTCGACAATTACAAGGCCTATACCATTGCTTGCTTTGACACGGCGACATACAGAGCGCATACGGGCAATAGAATTGCCGGCTTTGTCGTCGATAAATATTGGAGCTTTTGCTAAGCGGTCAAGCGAGTCGCGAATCTTGGTAAATTCCTTTTCTGCAGAAAGATTTCCTGTTCTTAAATTCCATGCATTCACTTTGGATTCAGCAGATAGCATTCTATCTACTAATTGTTGCGAACTCATTTCGAGAGAGAAAATAACAGTCGAGACATTATTTTTGGTCGCAGCCTGACGGGCGAAGTCTAGAGCAAGTGTAGTCTTTCCCATACTTGGACGAGCGGCGAGAATAATCAAATCAGAATTTTGTAACCCAGAAAGGTATTGATCCAAGTCTTTGAATCCTGTTGGTACACCACGGAGCTCACCCTTACTTTCATGTAAGCGCTCCAAGCGCTCCCAAGCTTCGGGCAGGGTGTCCTTCAATGCAAAATATTCATGACCCTTGAGTGGATCACGGATCTCCATCATCCTTTTCTCGGCGCTATTTAATACTTCATAAATATCTTCAATGTCTTCTTTGAACCCAAGTTCTGACACATCGTTACCTGCATCAATAATATTTCGCAAGATATGCTTTTTATCAACAATATCTGAATAGTGCTTCACATTTGTAGAAGAGGGAACTGAATTCACTAAATCTGTAAGGTAGCTTGTACCACCGATTGAATCGAGCATTCCACGCTCAGACAATTTCTGTGAGACAGAAATCAAATCAATAGGCTCACCTTTGTTGGACAGCTCAGTCATTATTTTATAAATCTTTGCATGCTTATCTGCATAGAAAGAACGCTCGGATATCATATCGCTAATCTCGTGCAATGCCCCAGGACGTAGCATAATAGAACCAAGAATTGCCTTCTCGGAGTCCAAGCTTTGTGGTGGTATTCGTAATGATTTTTTATCAGCCATTCGTTTATTCTAGCACATATATAAATTTCCCAAATTACATATACTCGGATAAGTCTGTGAGTAACCTGTGGATAATGAAGTTGACTTAAAGTTAAACTTCGTATATACTTAAATTATGAATACAGGATATACAAAAGAACAAATTGTGCCATTTAAGGAGTTTCGCCTTAATGCACCTAAATATATAAAACTTCTCGAAGGAGGAGCAAGTTTCCTGGTTATGAAGCGTTCACGACCCGCATTTCGACTAGAGCCAGTTTCCGAAGTTTGGGAAACTATAGGGGACTTCTCAGCTATTCGTGGAGGTGGAATTTCTGCTAAAAAATTACTACAAGCTCTAGAATAATTTTATGTCGGATGTTATTTCAAAATTTCTTGCAAAGCTTTCAAAAAGTGAAAAAGCTGTCATTAAGAATATTTTAGAAAAAATAACCACAAATAACACAGTTGGTTTGCAAATAAAAAAGCTAGTGGGAAGCGAAGACATATATCGCGTAAGGAAAGGAAAATTTCGTATAATATATCGCAAAACAAAAACCGACTGTTTAATCATCTCAGTAGACCGTCGCAGCGAAGCAACCTATCGAAATTTTTAAAATGTGCATAAAAAATGGGGATTTGAGTATAACCCCGTAGTAGAGTTTTGTAAAAATTTCACTACGGGGTATAATATTCTTATGTCAAACAAGAAAATATTACTTTCAGGGATTCAACCATCAGGACAGATGCACATTGGTAACTATTTTGGTGCTATCAAGCAATTTGTAGATATGCAGGATCAATATGATACGCGGATATTTATTGCGGATTTGCATGCTATCACTACAGTTCAAGACAAAGAAAAATTATCTCGAAGTATTCTAGATATTACTATGGATTATATTGCTTGTGGGTTAGACCCTCAAAAGGTAATTTTATTTAAACAGTCCGACATTCCTCAAGTTACAGAATTGGCTTGGTACTTCAATTGTATTACTACAATGCCATACTTAGAGCGTGCTACAAGTTACAAAGATGCCAATCAAAAAGCCAAAGATGTCACAGTTGGACTCTTTGATTACCCAATGCTCATGGCTGCAGATATCCTGATCCAAGACGCTGATGTCGTGCCCGTTGGAGCAGATCAGAAGCAACATGTAGACTATGCTCGCGACACAGCTGGTAAATTCAACAATATCTATGGCGAGACTTTCAAAATGCCTGAACCAATGATATTGAAGGATGTAGCAATAGTACCCGGTACTGATGGCAGGAAAATGAGCAAGAGTTATGGCAATACAATTCCACTTTTTGGCACCGACGAAGAAATCAAGAAAGCGGTAATGGGTATTGTGACAGATTCCGGAAGCTCAGTGCCTACGAATGTCTACAATATTCATCTACTTTTCAAATCTAAAAATGAATTAGATGCTATATATAAAGAGAAGGAAGGTAAGTATAAGGAATTGAAAGAGCTCTTGATTAGCGATATAATTAATTATATA
>JADLCZ010000092.1 GCA_020846955.1 Candidatus Nomurabacteria bacterium | reverse complement strand
ATGGACCACTAGGCACAGAGGTCAATTCCAAGAGCTTTGCCCCTTCTGAAACAAAATTTGATGTATATATGGTTAAAAAGGGCGATACATTAGACAGTATTGCCAAGATAAACAAGGTTTCCAAAGCCGCAATTATCTATGCCAACAACGACATAAAGCGTAGCGACCTGACCAAAGTCGGCCAACCACTCGTTATATCACCACTAAGGGGTGTTATGTATACTGTCAAAAAGGATGAAACTGCTCAAATTATTGCCAAGAGGTATGGCTTGTCAGTGGGAGATATCACCGAGTACAACGTCCTTGCAAAAGCAAGTGACTTGAAAGCTGGCGACTCCATTATCCTTGTTGGATTAGATAGTAATGCAATTGCCAAAGCTGATAAAATAGAAAAAGACAAAAAGAATAAAAAAATAGCAGAGAAAGATAATACCCCTACTCAAATTCCAAGTACACCTACACAAACTCCTAAATCAGATCCTGTACCAACCATTGAGACTCCTGAAATCAAGCCCGACACAGGCACAGGTCCATCTGGCAAAATTAGTAAGGGATATATCTGGCCATTCCCGAGCGGCGTTGGTAGTGTTTCTCAAGGATTGCATGATGATCGTGCTATGGACATGCGTGCACCAAAAGGTACTCCTATATACGCAGTCGCATCTGGAACTATATTGATCGCTCGCCCAACAGGTTGGAATGGTGGATTTGGACTATATGTAGTTATGAACTTTGATAATGGTGATCAAGCAATTTATGGCCACATGAGCAAGGTTACAGCTATCCAAGGAACACATGTTAATCAAGGTGACATCATAGGGTACGTAGGATCAACTGGTAAATCTACTGGTCCACACTTACATATTGGATTCCACGGTGGTAGCGCGAATCCATACGAACATTTAAAAGTTAGGAATACAGACGCAGATTTCCATGACTAAAAGAATTATTTCATTTTTTATATTTCTGATTTTAGTTGTCTCACCAGTCAATTCTGTGTTAGAGGTGCAACAAGCCCATGGAGCTACTACCAAAACAACAACAGTAAAAAAATCGACAACAAAAAAAGCAACAAACAAAAAGACAACAACAAAAAAGAAAGTTACAAAAAAGAAACCAAAAGTAGTACTTGCACCACCACTATTTACTCTCGAGACTGCCCCCCACTCACCAAAGCCATCTTCGAAATCTAAATCCAAAAAGAAAACAACAACAAAGAAAACTGCAAATAAAAAGAAAGCATAAAATAAAATCCCCGAACTGGGGATTTTTTATTTATGCAATTTTTTGATTGTAGCAACTCTCACAATAAATTATTTCTTTCCTTTCTGGGCCATAACTTGTTTCAAATTCCTCCACACATTTTGTTCCTGTGTGATTTAAATGATTTTCAATTTCACACATACATTTTCCACTATATAATTTGCGAGGATTTCTTTTTGCCATACGAGCTTGGTGTCGGCATTCGAAATCTTTATGTGGAATCGGCAAGCCCATTCTTTTATAGAAATCTAATTCAGCTTTAGTAATTTTGTAATTCTTGCCACACTCATTACAAGCGAGAATTTCAGAAGTTATTGTATCAGTTACTGTTGTAATACTAGAAGGGATTGTATTCTCTGGCATTGTCTCTTTGCCAAATGTGCCAGTATTCTTCTCTTGCCAGCGATACCCTCTCTCTAATGCTACATTGCGTTCTAGTGGAAAAAAGTCTTGGGCTAATGTTTCATTGTATCCAAATGGGGCTAGGTCTGCTGGAAAAAATTGCCCATAATCCTCTTCATTTTTTATTTGTTCATCAATTTTTTTCCTTAATTCAAGATATTCTTCTTTGGTGTATTGCTTATTGAGTATCATATAATTACCTTTACGCACAGCGATACACCCAAATCCATTAGATAAATGGTGGCAACTTTCACAATATTCAACCTCGTTACAATAGAAAACAAAAGCAGAATTTTTTAATTTACTCCCCTCTAATGCGCCCATTATATTGTAGCCAAACTCTGGTTTGTAGTAATAGTTGTTACAATCCATACTATCTATTGGATTCTCTGAGTCAGTCATGTATGAACAATTTTTTGAATCATACGTATCAAAAAGCATCACTCCTTCGTGGCAGTTGTGTAGATAATCCCCTGTAACATTATGGCACTTAGTTTGTGAAGTATATTTTCTGATTGCTTGAAGTTTTATTTCCTCGAAATCTTTTTTAGCTTTTTCTATTGTTTCAAAACTTTCAAGAATTTCTTTTTTCTTTTTTTCAAATTCTTCTTTACTATATTTCACATTCAAAATACTATTAGACATGTGTCGCCCGTTTGTGCAAAATATACAATTTGACGAGTCACGCATATTAAAACAGAAGAGTAAATCAGTAGATGACTGGCATTGTTCTGAGTACATACATTTAAAACATGAACGACAATCTGTACATTCGTAGCAGAGTTCTGATTCATGTAAAAATGCGCAATCTACACAAAATTTGTCGCGTTGTAGGAGCCTACCGTACATACAATCTTCGTTGTAGTCTGCGGCAAAGATTAAATAGCAATCTTTGTTTTCTGCCGAACCGTTAGTGTAATCACTCCTTACGTTATTAAATGCCATTAAGCTTAGCTTAGGGACTTTTTGTTGTAAAATTTTGTATTGTTCAAAAAAAGATTTGGAGAAATCATAATCCATAGCATAATCTTTCGGATCCCATCCATCACCCCACCAGCAATCGTGACAATAGACTGT
>JADLCZ010000091.1 GCA_020846955.1 Candidatus Nomurabacteria bacterium | reverse complement strand
TTTTTGCATTAGTTCATCTTCTCTTTTATGTAATCGATGATGTCATCTTTTTTTATTCTTTCTTGAGTTCCTGTGTCGCGGTCGCGGATTGTGACGGTGTCTTTGTGTTCCGGATTCTCCTCGCCTAGTGTGTCGAAATCAATCACTATGCACCACGGTGTACCAATTTCATCTTGCCTACGATAGCGCTTGCCAATGTTGCCATTGTCGTCCCACATCACTCTACCAAATTCGTCTTTGAGCATTCTGTATACCTTGTGCGCATAGTCGCGTAATTCTGGCTTGTTCTTGAGCAATGGTGACACTGCGCAAACTACTGGTGCAATAGAAGGGCTAAATGCTAAATATGGCCTTGCTTCCTCACCTTTTATTTCTTCCTTATATGCGCTAACAAGCAAGGCCAATACTGTACGATCTACACCAAATGAAGGCTCTATAACATGAGGTATTAGACGCTCTTTTGTGTCGTCGTCGAAATAAGATAGATCAACTGTGCTATTTTTCGCATGAGTTTGGAGATCAAAATCGGTGCGATATGCCAAGCCATATAATTCTTTGCGTCCAAAAGGAAATTCAAACTCAAAATCTATTGTCCTAGAGCTGTAGTGTGCCAAATCGGCGCCCTCCACTTCAAGCTCATAAACGCTGTTCATATCAAGACCAATGCTCTCCATCCATTCGAGCATTTCTGCGCGCCAGTATGTGAAATATTTTTCCCAATCATTTGGATGTAGGAAAAATTCAATCTCCATTTGCTCAAATTCGCGTTGTCGGAAAATAAAATCTCGTGGGGTAATTTCATTGCGGAAGGCTTTGCCTATCTGCGCCAACCCAAAAGGTAATTTTGGGTGAATAGAATCCATTACATTTTTGAAATTCACAAACATTCCTTGTGCAGTCTCGGGTCGGAGATATACAGTAGATGATGAATCCTCTACTGCACCAATCTGTGTAGCAAACATCATATTGAACTTTTTCTCTTCACCGAGCTCCCCTTTACACTCTACGCATTCAGACAGACTCTCAATCTGATCTGTACGAAATCTCTTTTTACATTTCTTGCATTCCACCATTGGGTCAGAGAAATTATCGATATGCCCTGTGGCTTTCCAAACATTGCTGTTCATTAAAATACTTGCATCCACTCCGTACATATCCTCACGATTATCGACAAACTTTTTCCACCAAGAATTCTTAATATTATTTCGGAGGGCTACACCAAGCGGACCGTAATCGTATGTTCCTGCAAGTCCTCCATAAATTTCTGATCCTTGGAAAATAAATCCCCTTCTTTTTGCAAGTGATGTTATCTTCTCCATTAAATTGTCTTTTTCGTTTTCCATTCGTAATTCGTAATTATTAATTCGTAATCATTTTACCACACGCTCATTTCCAACTACAAAATTAGGGTCATTCTCGAGCCGTGTATTTATATCGCCTGCACTTGATTTAAGAGCCATCCCGGTAAAAGAGTCGATTCCTGTTAGATAAACCTCTTTAATTAATTGTGAGCCACTGCCTACTTGCGACAATGATGGCTTGAGTACTATTGTAAATGATACTTCTCTCTCCCCTGCACCAAAACCTGTATTAGCTAGAACTTTGCCAATCTTCCATACTACTTCGTGAGTATTTGGATCATAAGAAATATTCTCGGATCCACCACCAACCATTGCTCCCCATTTCATATATGAAGGAATTATTGCTCTTGCTTCTGCATTGTTTATATTATTTACAGAATTGGATAATGTCCAAGTAATTTTATATACAGTATCACGATCTACTTGTGGTGGCAAAGCCCCTCCAAACCATAGTCCAGATGATGCAATTTGGAAATCAGATGTAACGCGTATTATTTTCTTTGTAAAGTTTATTACCTCAGACACGCCACCTGAGCCAGACTCTTGGCCTTTGATACTAACAGAGATTAAGACTTGTGGCGAGCTTATGGACTGAGAGGCTCCCAATACAGATTTGGGTGTGAAGGAGAAACTAACTCTTCCTTTTCCTCCTGGATCAATAGAGGTCAATTCCCTGTTTGTATTCCTGTCCCAAATAATTTGATCTGTTGTAGAATCAAAGAATCCGTCACTAACAGATATAGAATCTTTATCAAGTACGTTTCCTGAAATATTTGCTGTAATTTGTGCATTCAAAATTCTTGTTGGGAGATTATTTATCCATTCTATATCTACCTTTACCGATTTACCTCCAGCAGTAGAATAAGTTTCGAGATCTTCGCCTCCTACAATTATTTTTGCTTCAAGAAATGGCTTGTCTATAGTTACAGTGTGAAGTAATGAATTATAAACAACATCAATAACGGACTGATTGGAAAGATTTGGGTTGCCCACATACACATGGAACGCTTGTTCATCACCGTTTTGACCTATCATACTACCTTTTATATTTATAATCATCGGCTTACCAATCTCAAGATCATTTATGTTCCAAAGAGAATTACCAAGAGATGGTTTTGGGAAGGAACTCTCAAAACGAAAACCTGTAGGATACTCTACTTTTAACAAAGTTTTGTCACTTGGTAGTGCAGTATTGAGAGTAGCAGTGATTTGGAAATTCACATCTTGACCCGAACTTGTAACTGTCGGGCCTTCAAATAACAACGATAGAGGTGCCGAGCTAATAGTTACTGGATAAGATTTCTCTCTTGTGAAAATTGCATTGGATCCCTCTGGGTGGTACTCCAATCGTACTGTAACATTTCGAATTGATCCTTGGTCTCCAAATAATGTAACTTTTTTATTTCTTTCTATACGCTCGCCTGGTTTGATTGTACCGATAGCCTCGCGAGGAAGTCGTATCATATCTGTCGCCGAATCTGCTGTCGCCCCACGAGGATATTCTACTATTAAATCCACTAATTCGAGTTTCGCATTATTTTTGTTTACTATTTCTATTTGTATTGGTAGTTCCTCACCAGCTTGGACAAAGGCATTGCCTAGAACGGTGACTTCTATATTGTCCCCTGACACAGTACTCTTGCCTTGCATAAATGTATACACACCATAACCAACAGCCCCTATAAAGAACAAGACAGCAATAAAGAAAAATTTCTTGAAAAGTGATGTGTATTTAGGAGAAGATACAACATTCTGTGTATCATCCCAAGTCTGCGCAACTTTATGAGGAATATTGTGAAGTACGCCCTCTTTGTGGTGCTTGGCAGAATCGAAATCTCGCTCATATAATGTGCGTTTAATATCCTCAATTTTATGTAATGGTTTTTCCTCCTCTTTCATATATAGAGTTTATTATAACACAAATTACAGCTGACTTTCACGTAATGCTTGATTGATAGCGAGAACTATTGATCTTTTGTTGAACAAGACTTCTTTGGCCATATCTTGCTCAAATCCACCATCAAGATATGAGGTCAAATCTTTGTTGTCCCCTATATACCCAAGCCGATTTAAAATTCTTAAGACTAAATGTAGTTCCAAAGCTTCCCTAGTTTCTGTATTTACTTCCTCACTATCTAAAATGAGATATGACTGAATAACATCTGTATATACCTCATTGTTACCCTCTTCCCCATTACATAAACGCTCGAGCAACTTGCTAACTCGCAACATAAGTGCAAGACTATCAATATTCCCTCGCGCGATAGGGAAAGTATTTATTGGTGTTGCTGATGTAACTCGCCAAATATCTCGGCCTCGGACCAAATCAATTTTGGCATGAGATAAATCTTGCAAAGAAAAACGAAGCTTTGATTTATTGAGCCGTATCCCCTGAGCCATTGCATTAATAAGTCCATGCTCCAATGTATAAATAGAAAGCATCTTATTCGCCTCCCC
>JADLCZ010000090.1 GCA_020846955.1 Candidatus Nomurabacteria bacterium | reverse complement strand
AAATTATTTCTTTTGTTGAAAATGGTTTGCAAGACTTCTCTATCTCGCGCCTAAGGTCCAAAATGCCGTGGGGAATACCAGTACCGGGGGACGAGAGCCAGGTGATGTATGTGTGGTTTGACGCACTTACAAATTATATTTCTACACTTGGATGGCCCGCCTCCGCTGAAGCTGCGGCTGGTAAACCCAACGAGGATCTTTTTGAGAAATACTGGGTTAATGGCAATCCTACACAATACTGTGGCAAGGACAATACACGTTTCCAGAGCGCTATGTGGCAAGCAATGCTTATGGCAGCTGGTGTTCCTAATTCCCACCAAATCGTGGTAAATGGCTTTATAACAGCTGACGGAGGCCTTAAAATGAGCAAAACCCTAGGTAATGTAGTAGACCCGAGTGATATAGTAAAAGAGTATGGCACAGACGCTTTGCGCTATTTCCTTCTCCGCGAAGTCAGCAATTTTGAAGACTCACCATTTACTATTGAACGATTTAAAGATGCGTACAACTCAGGGCTAGCGAATGGTCTTGGAAACCTTTCATCTCGTTTGCTTACACTTTCAGAAAAATATTTAGAAAAGTGTCCAGAGATTCCAGAGAATTCCATACCACAAGAATTCTTTGACCACTTGGAAACTTTTGATATTAAAAAAGCCACAGATTATGTTTGGGAGAAAATTCAGGATTTAGATAAAAAAATTCAAAATACTGAGCCATTCAAAGTGGTGAAAGTCGATCTTGAAAAGGGTAAAGAATTGATTTCCGAAATGATAATAGATTTGCACACAATAGCTCGCATGCTCAATCCAATAATGCCCGAGACAAATGTAAAATTAAAACAATTAATAAAAGAAAACAAAAAACCAAGTGAGCCTTTGTTTTTAAGAAAAGATTAATATGAATTTCAAATACATAGACATACATTCACATGTGAACTTTAAGGCATTTGATGAGGATCGAGATGATGTTATTCGACGAGCACTTGACGCTGATGTTGCTGTGATTAATGTTGGCACACAGATTGATACATCACGACACGCAGTAGAGATTGCAAATAAATACGATGGTGTTTATGCGATTATCGGATTGCACCCGATACATACTGGCGCATCTTATCATGATACAAAAGAGCTTGGCGAAGAAGGCAAAGCTTTTACAAGTCGTGGTGAAGTTTTTGATTATGAAGAATACAAAAAATTAATTGTAGATCCAAAGGTTGTTGGGATAGGGGAATGCGGGCTCGATTACTATAGATGCACACCAGAAACTATTGCTAAGCAAAAACAAGCTTTTATCGAGCAGATAAATCTAGCAAATGAATTCAATAAGCCTTTGATGCTACATATTCGCAATGGTTCGACAAGTGCTTCGACTGAGCTCAGCCGAACGTCCTCACCACAAGTAACCAGCGAGCCAGAAAGAAATGCTTATGCTGACGCATTAGAAATATTGAAAGAGCATGCAAAAGTAAAAGGGGACGTACATTTCTTTGCAGGAAGTCTTGAAGACGCAAAAGGATTTGTTGATTTCGGATTTACCCTATCATTTACAGGTGTGATTACATTTACTCATGATTATGACGAGGTAGTGAAGTCTACACCACTTGATATGATAATGTCCGAAACCGATTCGCCGTACATCACACCAATACCATACCGTGGCAAGCGCAATGAACCAGTATATGTAATTGAAGTAGTTAAGAAAATTGCAGAAATCAAAGGTTTGAGTGTGGAGGAAGTAGCAAACCAGATTATAATAAATACCAAAAGAGTATTTGGAATTTAACAATTAAAACCTATTATAGGCATGAAAGAAGGAAATTTTTTTAAAAATATTAAAAAAGGTTTAGAGGTAGCAGGGGCTGTTACTCTAACAGCTATTCCAAGTAAAACGGGGGATAAACAAATTTCTAATCAAGAATTTAATCTACCTGCAATTCATGCAGAGGTTATTAAACCAAAAGAAATCAATCCAGATACCACAGGACACTTTAATGACAAAAAAGAAGAACAACAAAAAAATAATTTTGAAACTTTTATAAATAGGGAGCGCATAAATAAAACAATAAATATTCTACGTGATGATGTGATAAACCAAATTCCTAAAGATATAGAAAGTCACTATAATAATCGATACAAAAAATATGAAAAAATTTATAGTCATGACCACGCGATACTTGCATTGGGGGATAATCCAAAATTTAGTACAAAGGAATTTTTGGAGTTAATTGGAAAAACTGGGGATTCAATTTACTATGAAAAGTCCCCCAAAATGTCTTTTGAAGGATTTTTGGCTGGAAAGAATTTACATTTATATAACGATGAGCAGAAAGCAAAAGCTCTCGACAAAATAAAGTCAGATTATGATTCATTGGCAAAGGAGGGTTCATTTCAAATTCAGAATGGGTTTGAGGATTATTTGAGTATTCATCGTAATTGGATAGAAGGTGAAAAATTGTCACAAGAAGAAAAAAAATATAATGAATATCTTGAAGATACACGTCGAGAAACGCGAGAGTATCATTTAGGAAGTACAGCATATGCATTGTTGCGCTCAGGAGCTTATGACAAACTGATAAAAGAAGGTGGAGAAAATGCAGAATTAGTAAAAAAAATAATAGATGATATTAGCAACCCAGCACACTATCAATGTGATGCTAAAAATCCAGATAATTTAATAATATCTAGATTTGGTTCAACACTAAATCCAAATGAAGTTGAGTGGATCACAACAGCCATACTAGAACTTAAAAAGAAAGGAATAGAAAAAGATTTCTCTCTTGGAAGTAATGTTGGAAATCCTGTTACTTTAAAAGAATTAAATAATATCAACCAAAAAAGGCTTGATTTTATGCTCGATACAACGATGTCTACTGAAGAAAAATTTAGTAAAAAAGAGAGTGAATTAAGATCAAAAACTTTAAAGATAGAAGGCCTAGCTTGCGATGGGGCGCATACATTAGATGCTCTGACTATGTATGATGTGTATACGAAGGATTCAATTAAATTAAATGAACACTTAACCCTAGCAACGAAAATGCTTGAAAAAAAGCTTTTAGAAACAAAAATTCCAGAAAAGAAGAATGAAATCATGAATTTGATCCATGATTTATCCCACGAATTGCTACCATTTACAGAACTCCCAAATGATTTTGAATTAAATCCTGAAATGAAAAAGACTGTCCAGCTTGCTATAAAGCGAATGATTGAAAATGTTGAGTATATGAATATAAGGTTTGGTGGGCTAAACGACGTAAACAATGCATCTCATACTATAGATATTTTAGAGCATTTACCAGATTGTGTTTTAAAGAAATAATTGATATAGACAAAGGCTCGGATTTCTGCTAATATGATGAAGTCTCGTTTGATGCGTTCCTGAAAACGTATCACTTAGGTCCATAGCGAGATATATTATTAAAAATTCAAAGGTGCTAGTAGCTAGTTTCTAGGTGTAAGTGGAATTCCACTAGAACCTAGTCCCTAGAAGCTAGAACCTAATCTTAAATGGAAAAAGAAATAAAAATGACCGTATATGAGGTGGGGTATTTACTTGTCCCGACTATTGCGGAAGAGAATGTAGGAGGTGAGGTTACAGCATTAAAGGATATGTTGTCAGGGAATGGAGCACAATTTATCTCGGATGAATATCCGAAAGTTATTGAGCTTGCTTACGAGATGTCTCGTACAATCTTGAACAAAAAAGCAAAGTTTTCTACAGGATATTTCGGTTGGGTAAAATTTGAAATCCCAACAGCAAACATTCTTAAGGTAAAAGACTTGCTTGATAAAAACGAATCAATAATCCGATTTCTTTTAATCAAGACTGTTCGAGAGAGCACAATGTCTCCAAAGCGTGCCTACACAAAGACTGAAGGTGGTATGGGAGCAAAACGCCGTACAGCCAAAGCTGTGGAAGCTGAAGCAGGCCCAATAAACGAAGAGACTATCGATAAAGATATCGATGCTCTTGTGGTAGAATAAGTAGATTACAAGTAATTAGGTTCTAGCTTCTAGGTTCTAGGGAATTCAAATACTAGCAACTAGTCACTAGAAACTCTCAACTAATTTTATGTATTTAAACAAAGCATTAATTATCGGCAATTTGACTCGGGATCCTGAGTTAAAAGCATTACCATCTGGTATCAAAGTTTGTAGTTTCTCTGTTGCTACTAATCGTGTTTGGAAAGACCAAAATGGTGCCAAACAAGAAGCAGCTGATTATCACAATATAGTTGTATTTGGTCGCCAAGCAGAAACAGTTGCCCAATATATGAAAAAGGGTAGCCAAGTTATGATAGAGGGCCGTATGCAGACTCGTAGCTGGGATGATGCTACAACTGGCACAAAGAAGTATCGCACAGAAGTTGTTGCAGACCGTGTACAATTCGGCTCAACTGGTAATGCACCCCGAACAGGAGTAGCGCCAACACAAGCTCAAACTAAATCAAATGAACAAGATGACGGTGGGCTCGATACAATAGATTATCCTCAAGATGAAATCGCATCCGAAGATATTCCATTTTAACAATAATTAGGTTCTAGTTTCTAGGTTCTAGGGAATTCAAAATCACTAGCAACTAGTCACTAGCAACTAAAAACTAACTCAAATGAAACAAGATTATTTTTCTTCAAACAATATAAAATATATTGATTACAAAGATTTGGATTTGTTGCGCAAGTTTATTGCTGCCAATGCTCGTATGATGGGCCGCAAGAAGACAAACACAACTTCTAAAAATCAACGCAAGCTTGCCGAAGCAATCAAGCGTGCACGATTTATGGGCTTACTCCCATTTATCGCAAAGTAATAAATATAACAAAAATTCCCCTAAGAATTGCTTAGGGGAATTTTTGTATTTCCTCATACTTATACTAGCACCTTATACTCTTTCCACGTATTCACCAGTTTCTGTATTGATTCGGATTTTGTCGCCAGCATTTAAGAAGAAGGGGACATTTATATTAACACCATTCTCGAGTACGACTACTTTGCCACCACCGTTGGCAGTATTGCCCTTGATAGAGGGAGGGGCTTCTTTGATTGTGAACTCCATTTTGACAGGAAGTTTAATGCTGATTATCTTCTCCTCATCATCTTCACCCCAAACAAGCGCACTCACATTTTCATTTGCTTTTAGGAATTTGACTGCGTCGCCGAGGACTTTCTCATCGAGTTGGAAACGATCCTTGGGATTCTCTGGATCTGCGAACCAGTACTCACCCTTGTTGGCGTAGAGGAATTTTACTTCCTTTTTATTCACCTCGGCTTCATCGGCTTTGTCGGAAGCGTGGAAAACGGTGTTCCAAGTGCGACCTGAAAGAAGGCTCTTTAATTTAACCTGATTTTGAGGTTTGCGTTGCTGTGTGCGGGCGACATGGTTGTCGAGCACGACACAAGGCTCATCCTCATAAACGATAATCTTTCCTGTGCGTATTTCACTGTATTCTAGCATTGCCATATGATTAGGTTCTAGTAGCTAGGGACTAGGTTCTAGGGAAAGAGTCTATTTCTAGACCCTAAACACTAGTTACTAGCCACTAATTTGTTTCTAGTTTATTAATGATAACTCTTAGTATTTTACTTATTTCTGTAATTAATTCAAGTTGTGGTTCTACGGGAATGTTGTATAAATCTTTACATAGGAATAATTGAGTTTCGAGTTCAGAAGTAGACCCATAAGCTATATGCAAAAATTGGCAATAATCTTTCCTTGTTTTTCTACTGCCACCTTCGGCAATGTTTGAGACAATTGAAACAGCCGATCGACGCATTTGTGATTGTAAGGCAAAAATTTCTGACTTTGGTAATTTATCTGCCAGTTTATAAACTTGCTTCACAAGCTCGTACCCCTTTTGCCAAACAATTAAGTCTTTATACGATTTTATATTTATATTTTGCATTTTCACTAGAACCTAGCAACTAGAACCTAGTCACTAGTTGACGCTACTTGGATTTCGTCGAAGCGGGCTCTTACTTCTTTTAGGATTTCGTCGGAGAGCTTTTTGTTGTCTCTTAGATATGTGCGAGCGGCGTCGTAGCCACGGCCGAGCTTGATTTCCTCGAAACCTTCTTTTGCTCGAGCCTTTTCTGTACCTAGATAAGTAAATATTGCACCACTTGATTTAGAGATGATACCGAGCTTCTCGCCGAGGGCCATAATTTCACCTTCACGAGAGATTCCTTCACCATACAATATATCGAATTCTGTCTGCTTGAATGGGGCAGCGACTTTGTTCTTGACCACTTTCACACGAGTGCGAGAGCCTACAACTTCTTCACCTTTTTTAATCTGAGCTATACGACGAATGTCGAGGCGAATAGATGTATAGAATTTAAGTGCTTTGCCTCCTGGAGTTGTCTCGGGATTGCCAAACATAATTCCAATCTGCATACGAATCTGGTTGATGAATATCACAACTGTATTTGAACGGGCTACAATTGCAGTAAGCTTCCTGAGTGCTTGGGACATTAACCGTGCTTGTTTACCTACATGTGATTGACCCATATCGCCCTCGATTTCGTCTTTCGGAGTTAGTGCGGCAACTGAGTCGATAACAATTACATCGATCTTGCCCGAGCGTACAAGACTCTCTGTAATCTCCAAGCCTTGCTCACCAGTGTCTGGTTGAGAAATAAGGAGCTCTTTTATATTTACTCCTAATTTACGTGCGTACTCTGGATCCATTGCATGTTCAGCGTCAATATATGCACATACACCACTTTTCTTTTGAGCTTCGGCTACTATATGGAGTGCAAGAGTTGTCTTACCACTTGATTCGGGTCCAAATATTTCTATCATACGTCCGCGGGGTACACCACCGACTCCAAGCGCCATATCAAGACCAATAGATCCAGTAGGGATGACATCAATATCTACTTTCGGAGCATCACCTAGCTTCATAATAGAGCCTTCACCGAATTTTGTTTGAATTGAACGAATTGTATCCTCAATTCCTGCACCTATTTCTTTTGGCTCCTTCTTTGCTTTTTTTTGCATATTTTTATTTTACCGATGTCCGACGTCTGCCTTGCAGACGTCGGACATCTGTAATTAATTATTAATAATATTATTTGTTATATTTCCGATTGCCACAGTATCTCCTTTTGGTGCCTTATATATTTCCATAGTTTTGATCGCACTTTTACCAAATGCGTCTTTGGCCTCTATTGTTACTACAGAGTATCCGTCGGGGAGAGCAATCTTTTCATTGAATGTGCCATTTTTGTCTAAATTAATTTCCCGACCATTTAGTGATAAATATGTAGCATTTTTGGCATTACCAGATATTTCAGAAATTATTGTAGTACTTTGAGGGTCATCTATATTGGCACTAATTTGAACTCCACGAATGATTCCTCGCATATTAATAAAGACAAGCGTAATAATTACAACAAACAAAACAATAGGTACGCTTGTTTTTATCCAGAATGATATATTTGTATTCTTTATTGTATTCATTCGTTTATATGTTTATTATACCAAATTATTACTGACTACACCGCATCTATATTATCCACAGATTCCCGCCCCTACAAACTAGTCTGTTAAATTGTCGGTTGGCGGACGAGTCTCGAGCACATCACGTGGCTTGGATCCGTTGGAAGCCCCGACTATACCTCGCTCTTCTAGCATATCGATCAATTTTGCAGCTCGAGCGTATCCTATACCGAGCTTGCGTTGTAGGTATGATGTACTAGCTTTGCCTGTTTCTATAACAATCAATCGGGCATCCTCATATAAATCGTCATCATTATTGTCTTCGAGAGATGAACTGAATAGATTATTGCCAGAGTCTACTGTCCCTGAAAACTCGATTTCGTTTGGAAGTTCGTCTTGGTAGGCTCTGCGTAGGTAGGCGACGACATTCTTTACCTCATCTTCGGATATAAAGGCACTCTGGAGGCGTTCTGGCTGGCTCATTTCACCACTTGCATATAGCATATCTCCGGCACCGAGCAATTTCTCGGCTCCTGCAGAATCAAGAATTGTACGTGAATCAATCTGTGATGATACTTGTAGTGCTACACGAGTAGGGACGTTGGCTTTGATCAGTCCAGTAATAACATTAACTGATGGACGTTGTGTTGAAAGGATAAGATGTATACCAACAGCACGAGACATCTGGGCAAGGCGTACTATTGCGCTCTCGAGTTCTCTTGGGTACGACTGCATAATGTCGGCCAATTCATCTATTATTATGACTATATATGGTAGCTTGTCTGGAGCATTTTCTTCCTCGGAATCTTTCTCGTAAGCTTTCTGGGCTTTTGGAAGAATATTTGTATGATATGACTCTACATCACGAACAGAATGTGATTCGAGGATATCGTAACGGCGATCCATTTCTTTTGCTGCCCATTTGAGTGCGAGGATACATTTCTTTGCATCTGTAATCACAGGGGTGAGTAGGTGAGGGATTTTGTTGTACAAAGTGAGCTCGACACGCTTTGGGTCTACCATGATTAGGCGCATTTCCTCGGGGCCATTGCGGTAGAGTAGGGATGTGATGATCGAGTGAATAGTAACAGACTTACCAGAGCCTGTAGCACCGGCGATCAATGCATGTGGCATCTTGGCCAAGTTACCAAAGTAGGCTTTGCCAGACAATCCTTTACCAAGGGCCACTGTTAGAGGCTTAGCAGAATTCTGGAATTTGTCATCGGAAAGGAGTGTCGCAAGTCCAACTGTAGATTTGACCTTGTTCGGGATCTCGATACCAACGAGAGATTTGCCTGGGATAGGCGCCTCGATACGAATAGGGTGGGCAGCAAGAGCAAGCGCCAAGTCATTTTGGAGGCCAACAATACGCGACAATTTCATACCTTGGGCAGGCTTGAGAGCGTATCTTGTAACTGTTGGGCCAACTGTTACTTCATCCATCTCGACTTGAATACCGAAGTTCTCCAAAGTCCTTTTTATGATATTCATATTACCTTTTATATCACCGACATTTGGCTTGCCTTTGTCGCGCTCAAGTAATGACATTGGAGGGGGGACATAAGCGCCAGTAATCTTTTTTCTTTTTATAGGGATCAATTCCTCTTCCTCATTTTCTTCATATGGTGTTTCTTCTATCGTTTCGTTTTCTTTTTCTGGAACTATAATTTCAGATTTTTCTTCTTCGTATTCTGTTTCGTAATCTTCCTTTTTCTCAAATTTCGGTAGAGACATTTTGCGAGTCAACAATTGCTTCATACGAGGCCAGAATGTAGCAAGCTCTGGCTTCTCGTCAAAGAGGACGATAAGTGAAATTATAAGCATTGCACCGAGAATCAGGAAGCTCGCCCATACGCCAAATAATTTGGCAAAGGGGTATGCAAATATACTACCCAAATATCCACCGAGAGCAATGTTTGCAGAAGACCCAGCACCATTCACAGCTATATCTAGGATTGCAAGGGTAGAGAGGAGTACAGCAAATCCACATATGGCATGTAATAGTGCCACCTGAGGGGGACCCTTTTT
>JADLCZ010000089.1 GCA_020846955.1 Candidatus Nomurabacteria bacterium | reverse complement strand
TTGCAGACGTCCGACGTCTGCAAAAATTGTGGATAACATTATATATAAATTCAAGTAGGAACTGTACTTTCTTATTGGATATTAACTAATTTTGCTTCTAATCTATCTTTGCCTTCATTATCATTACCTAAGTAAAAAGGAAGATATTCATCCCAAGACAGTAGCCTACCTGGATCCACTGAACTGTCATATCTATTAAGTAAAGAGACAAATCTATTACCATTGGAGTCTTCTAAAACAATAAAAGAGTAATCTGAGCTATCAATACAGTATGTACACTTATAGTGGTATACTGATCTTATTATTATATATTCTCTATCTTTTAAAGACCCACGATGATTCAAAGTTGGGTCTACTAGATCCGCATTTGGGTCAAAATTTGAAGTATCTAAAAATCCAATAGTATCTAAATGAGAGATATTCACTTCTGCATTTCTACTAAAAGGTTCAAAAAATACATTGGTGTCTGGATTAAAAACTATTTTTTTACCCTGAAGAACTTTTGGTAATACTCGCAATTCATCACAATCTTTTTTCCCATTACACGAACTTGGTAAAAAATTTTTTACCAAAAAATTCACAGCGGGCTTAAAATGAAACCTATACTCAACAAACACCTGGAAAAGTAGTATGCTTCCAATAAAAAAACCTAAAATAATACCCAGAATTTTCATAAAATTAAAATACAATTCTAAGAAAAAACAGCTCTTCCTTATTTACGGGTTGATTTTGCTCTTTTTTCTAGAGTGTATACGCGTTCAGCGAGTTGATTGAAGGTGTAGTTTGATACAAATTTATCTCCCATATTTAGAACATCACTACGAGTAGCTTTTATGTTTTCTTTCACTTCAACAATATCTTTTTTCATTACGGTCATATCTTTCTCCAAATTAGTAACCCTGCTATCTAAAACATCAACCTTACTATCAAGACCATCTACCTTGTCTGTAAGCTTAGACACGCCAATAGCAATAGTTTCAACTAGTTTTTCAATATTATCTATTTTTTTACTATCACTTTTTACCATAATTTAATTATACTTTATATCTTTACAGCAAGTCAACACAGTGGATTTTGGGGTGGATTTGTTGTATAGTACGCTTATACAATGACTGATTTTTTAATTAAGTTTCGTAAGACAATAATACTATTTTTAGACATATTTGTTGGGTATTTTGCCTTGTGTTTAACCTTGCTAATTAGATACAAGGGTGTTAATTTCGATGCCCAATTATCTATCCACAGTCTACCTTTTGTGGTTATTATTGGCATATTTTTGCTCAATTTATACATATTCAATTTATATTCCTTCCGCTTTAATCGGAACATCACTGAATTCACAGATTCATTTATCAAGAGTATTATAATCTCTTTTGCAACATCGATCTTAGTATTCTATGTATTTGGTGCATTCTTTGATCTAACTCCAAAAACAAATCTAATAATTTTCACAATCATCTTTGGATTAATAGATTTCTACCTCAGGATACTTATTCGTAGGTATTACAAAAACAAAAAGATAAATAGAAAAGTTTATATCATAAACAACCTTCACAATAATTTAGTTGATGAAATCAAAAAGAATGAGAATATCGGCTACGAAGTAATCAGTGAAGCAAAGATCTTTAATTACGAAGAAATAATTAAAAGTGGTCCAGATATAGTAATCATAGACTCAGTGCAGAACGAAGCTTTTGAGAAGTTGTACTCTTTGCTGAAAAATGACATCTCTGTATATACGATCAATATGTTCTATGAAGAAAATTTCCAAAAAATTCCAACCGAGACAATCAACAAAGACAAGATAATAGAATATGTGAATAGAAACAAAACATTTTATGTATTTGTTAAGAGATTTCTGGACTTTATTATTAGTTTAGTTTTACTAGTCTTACTATCCCCTTTGTATATATTGATAGCTATTATAATCAAGCTCACTTCTCGTGGCCCTGTGCTCTACAAGCAAACTCGTGTGACTATAAATGATACTTTATTTACTATTTATAAATTCCGTTCAATGAAAACTGATGCGGAGAAAGATGGCGCTGTCTGGACTACTGATGATAAGTCTGATAGCCGTATAACATCATTTGGTAAATTTATTAGAAAGACTCATTTAGATGAGATTCCACAACTTATAAATATAATAAAGGGTGATATCTCTTTTGTAGGGCCAAGACCAGAGCGCCCAGAATTTACAAAGTTATTAAATGACCAAGTACAGTACTATGACCTACGACACAGTGTTTTGCCAGGACTAACGGGCTGGGCACAGATCAACTACCGCTATGGCGCATCAGTAGAAGATTCAAAAGAAAAATTGAAATACGACTTCTACTATATAAAGAACAGAAGCATTTTCCTTGATTTTTTGATCGTGATAAAAACAATTGCAATGATCTTACAAAAACACTAATATGTTCCCAAAAATAAAAACATTTTTATTCACGAATAAAAGCATAAATCAAGTATTAACAAAAAATACTTTTTGGATCGCGTTTGGGGAAATAACAAGCAGATTACTAAAGTTGATCATAATATTTTATGCTATAAAAATACTCGGTGTATCAGACTGGGGAGCATTTTCATATACGATATCATTGTGTAGTCTCTTTATGATATTTTCTGATGTTGGACTTTCTTCAATATTAACCCGAGAACTATCTAAAGATAATAGCTTAAGAAATCAATATATTGCTACTTCCTTTTTAATTAAAATAATATTAAATATTATTATATTCATATTTATAATAATATTGGCTCCTGTGTTTACAAAAAACAATTTATCTACTTCGATAATCCCAATCATAGGATTATTAATGATTTTTGAGGGTTTCAGAGATTTTGCGTTTGCAATAAATAGGTCAATGGAGAAGATGGAAGTCGAAGCATTTGTAAAAATAATAACAAATATTTTGATTGTTGTGTTCGCATATTTATTTTTGATAAACTCAAGAACGGTATATTCACTAGCAATCGGGTACATGCTTGGTAGCCTATCTGGACTAATCTTTACGATAATTATTTTCAGAAAATATTTTAGAAATCTAACAAAAAACTTTTCAAAAAATCTAGTAATGCCATTAATGACAATTGCGTGGCCTTTTGCCTTTTTTGCGATACTTGCACCAATAATGTCAAACACAGACACTGTCATGCTTGGGTGGATCAAAGGAACAGATGAAGTCGGATTTTATGCAACAAGCCAGAGAGTTGTGGCATTTCTATACATAATCCCTGGTTTGATTACCTCTTCATTACTACCTACACTCTCAAGACATTTAAATAACAAAGATAAAATTAAAAATGTAGTAAATTCATCTGTAAAGATAATTTATTTATTTTCTATCCCTGTCGTATTAGGGGGATTAATAATCGGGGATCAGTTAATAGTCAAACTTTTTGGAATGGAATATGCCCCTGCTATATATATGTTTAAAATTTCTCTAATAAGTATTTTATTTGTATTTCCTGCCTTTATATTTAATAGTATTATTTTTATATTCAACAAGCACAGCTCAATTATAAAAATATCTCTGATCGGAACAATATTAAATGTATTAATAAATATTTTATTGATACCAAAGTATGGCGGTATTGGATCAGCAACAGCAACTCTTATAAGCCAAATACTAATTCTGATTCTGATGAAAAACCAATTAAATAAAATTATTGAATTAAAGATATTTGATAATTTGACAAAAATAATTTTCGCTTCTGTCATTATGTCTCTATTTTTATATTTATTTAAATATTTAAATATGAATTTATATATATCTATAATATCCTCTATAATTATATATTTTATTGTGTTAATTATAACCAAAGAAAAAAGTATTTTTCAGGTCCAAAATGCATTAAAAGAGTAGTCTGGAAAAATCTTTTTTTGTTTGGTTTTAATAGTATTTTGTGTTACTTTTATAATATAATAATACGAGTCTTATTTTACAATGGCAAAACACACAAAAGGTATAATACTAGCAGGTGGAAGCGGCACAAGGCTCTATCCCCTAACTATGGCTATGAGCAAGCAACTTTTGCCTGTATTCGACAAGCCGATGATATACTACCCTCTCTCCATACTTATGCTTGCCGGTATCAGAGATATACTGATTATTTCGACCCCACACGATTTGCCGAACTTCGAAAAATTATTGGGTGATGGAGCAAATTTAGGTATAAAACTATCGTATGCTATACAAGAAAAGCCAGAAGGACTAGCCCAAGCCTTTATTATAGGAGAAAAATTTATAGGGAAAGACAATGTGGCCATGATACTAGGTGATAATATATTTTATGGTAATGGTCTTATCAAGCTCCTACAAGATGCAAAAAATAAAAAAACGGGTGCCACAATATTTGGATATTATGTAAACGACCCTGAGAGATTCGGTGTAGTTGAATTTGATAAAAAAGGTAAGGCAACCTCAATAACAGAAAAGCCAAAAAGTCCTAAATCAAATTATGCAGTTACAGGACTATATTTCTATGACAATAAAGTTATAAACTTTGCAAAGAAAATCCAACCTAGCGCCCGAGGAGAACTCGAGATAACAGACATTAATGCATTGTATTTAAAAAATAAATCCCTAGATGTAAAATTATTGGGCCGTGGTTTCGCTTGGCTTGACGCAGGCACTATTGATTCCCTGCATGAAGCCAGTGAATTTGTAAAAATTATTGAGGATAGACAAAATACTAAAATCGCAGCCCTAGAAGAAATCGCATTTAGAAATAATTGGATTGCAAAAAATAAACTAGAACAAATTGCAAAAAAATATCTAAATTCCAAATACGGACAATATTTAATGAAAGTCGCCAAAGAAAAATAATGAAAATCACACCAACAGAAATCAAAGATGTACTAATAATTGAACCTGATGTTTTTGAAGATCATCGTGGCTGGTTTGCCGAAACTTATAATAAAGAAAAATTTAAAGAATATGGAATCGATATAAATTTTATCCAAGACAATCATTCTTTTAGTCTTAAAAAAGGTACCCTTCGGGGCCTACACTTACAAAAAAGTCCTTATTCTCAAGCAAAATTGGTTAGATGCACAAGAGGGGCGGTCCTAGATGTGGCCGTAGATTTAAGAAAGAATTCTCCCACATTTAAGAAATGGGTAGCTGTAGAACTTACAGCGCAAAACAAAAGACAATTATTTATACCTCAGGGTTTTGCGCATGGATTTATATTACTAGAAGACGACACTGAATTCCATTACAAAGTGGATAATAAATACAGCAAAGACCACGAGATCGGTATTAGGTATGACGATCCAGAGCTTGGAATAGATTGGGCTATAAGTAATCCTATCTTGTCAGAGAAGGACTTAGGTGCCCCCTATTTGAATGATATTGATATTAATTTTTAATAATATATGAAAATACTCGTTACAGGTGGAGCAGGATTTATAGGGTCAAACTTTATCATCTATATGATGGAGAAATATCCAGATTACAAAATTGTGAATTTGGATGCTTTGACCTATGCGGGTAATTTAGAAAATTTAAAAACTGTTGCAAATAACCCAAACTACACATTTATCCATGGCAACATTTGTAACAGAGAGATTGTAAAGAAAGCCATGGAAGGTTGTGACCTGGTAGTACACTTCGCAGCTGAATCGCATGTAGATAGATCTATCTCTGGCCCAGCAATCTTTGTCGAAACAAATGTTGTTGGAACTGAAATATTACTCGAATTTGCTCGTGAACTTAATATAAAAAGATTTCATCATATTTCTACCGATGAAGTTTTTGGTACTTTGCCTCTTGATAACAAAGATGAGAGGTTTAATGAGAGTACTCCCTACGCTCCCCGCTCCCCGTATGCAGCAAGCAAAGCTGGCTCGGACCACTTGGTAAGGGCCTATATCGAGACATACAACTTCCCTGCCACCATTTCCAATTGCACCAACAATTACGGACCGTATCAATTCCCCGAGAAAATTATTCCCCTTTTTATTACCAACGCTTTTAAAAACATTCCTTTACCGATATACGGGGCAGGTCTTGCAGTGCGAGACTACCTTTATGTTACCGACCATTGTATAGCAATCGACTTGATTCTTCATAAGGGTAAGCTTGGCGAGACTTATTGTATTGGTTGCTATTCAGAGAAAAATGGTATCCAAATTGCCGATAC
>JADLCZ010000088.1 GCA_020846955.1 Candidatus Nomurabacteria bacterium | reverse complement strand
CGAGGGTTATATTTTTTATTTTATTTATTATATTTTTCATATTCGTATCCAACTTTCTGGTATTAAATCACTTGTATCAATAGATTCGTTTGAATACCACTTCTCTGGACAGATCACAATTTTTTCCTTATTAGGAGCAAGCCATGCTCCCCACCAAGAAAAGCTACTGTTTGCAATTATAAAATATTTACAATTGGTCATTATACATAGCTCTTCCACATCTGTAATATTGAGTTCTTCTTTGTTTACAAATGTTATTTTATAATTAAATTTGATATTCTCTTTGCACCAGATTATATCATCTGAGAAAATATAAATATTATCAATTTTTACTTTTTTCTCCAGTTCCATAATTGCCTTTTTGTAATAATATATATCTTGCACTTGATGGAGTTTATTACCAACATAATCTCCCCTCCTTATATGCATACATACAGAATTACAATTTTTTATTTCTTTTATTAAATCTTCAGTCTTTGTAGGTATTTCTTTTAAAGTAAAGTCCTCTCTGATAATATCAGAATATTTCTTAAAATATTTTTCACTTTGGAAATAACCATCAAGATAAATATTTCCATTCCAATTAATTTTTTTAATTACAGGGAGAAGATATTTTAATAAAAATGGTATTTTACTTTTTTCTATAATTTTGGCTTTAATGTTAAATTGATCTAAGTTATATTCTCTTGGTGTAAAATTCTTGTTTTTAAAATAATTTAAGTCTATAGATAATTGGGTCTTGTACTTAATAGCCAAAACACGACCCCTAGCGTATTGGAACATTTGATTACCATGCCCTCCTTTTAGTCTTATAACTATCATATATCTGTGCTCTTGTTAGCCTTATACCACCCGCAGGTGCGTTTGATACCCTCTTCTAGCCCTATTGTGTACTTCCAACCTAATACCTCTATTTTGGACACATCTAAGAGCTTACGAGGGGTACCGTCTGGCTTAGTGGAATCCCATATTATACTACCCTTATAACCTACAATTTCCTTAATCATATTTGCTAATTCTAGTATAGACAGATCAACACCAGTGCCAATATTAATTATTTCAGGACTGTTGTAATTATTCATCAAGAACACACAAGCATTCGCGAGATCATCAACATACAAGAATTCTCTTTTAGGAGCCCCTGTTCCCCACAATACTACTTCGTTTAAATTATTTTTAATTGCATCATCAAATTTCCTAATCATTGCTGGTAGTACATGGGAGTTTTGCAGATCGAAATTGTCATTCTCTCCATACAAATTTGTCGGCATAACAGAGATAAAATTTGCGCCGTATTGCTTAGCATAGGACTGACACATTATTATGCCTGCGATTTTTGCAACAGCGTATGCTTTATTTGTAGGCTCAAGTTCACCCGTGAGTAAATATTCTTCTTTTATTGGTTGAGTAGAATTCTTTGGGTAAATACATGAACTGCCAAGAAATAATAATTTCTTGACTCCATTTTTGTATGCATTCTCAATTACATTAGTTTGTATTATTAAATTGTCGCGTATAAAATCTGCAGGGTATGTATTGTTGGCAACAATTCCACCAACTTTTGCAGCAGCCAAAAAGACATACTCCGGTTTTTCAATTTTAAAAAATTCTTCAACATTAATTTGAGATGTTAGGTCAAGTTCAAAATGGTTACGAGTTATAATATTGTTATAACCATTTTTATTAAGTTCTCTTAATATAGCCGAGCCTACAAGCCCGTTGTGTCCTGCAACATAAATTTTTGAATCTTTATTCATACTATTTTAAATAATCATTTACATTTAATCCACGCTCTTCAAATTCGCCTTTGATCATTAAATCAATCAAATCTTTGAATTTTACATTTGTATCCCAACTTAGTTTTTGCTTAGCCTTTGTCGCATCCCCTAATAGTAAATCCACTTCACTTGGACGATAATAGGCTTCGTCTATTTTTATCAGAACCTTCCCAGATTTCTCATCTATTCCCTTCTCATCCAAATCTTTGCCCACCCATTTAATATTGTATCCAATCAATGATGATGCATATTCTACAAATTCACGTACTGAATGTGTCTCGCCTGTTGCTATGACATAATCGTCAGCTTGCTCTTGCTGAAGCATCATCCACATAGCTTTTACATAATCCCCTGAATAACCCCAGTCACGTTTGGCCTCTAAATTACCTAAAAATATTTTTTCTTTTTTACCCAATTTGATATCCACCAACCCTTCCACAATTTTCTTTGTAACAAAAGTTCGGCCACGGCGAGGTGATTCGTGGTTGAAAAGTATTCCATTACAAACAAACATTTTGTATGCATCACGATAATTGGCACAAATATAATGGGAGAAAACCTTGGCACAAGCATACGGGCTAACAGGATTAAAAGGGGTAGTCTCCTTTTGTGGAGTTTCCAAAACTTTGCCATACATTTCACTCGATCCTGCTTGATAAAATCTGATCGGGTAAGTCTGCTCCTTGATCACATCTAGTAATCGCAATGTACCAAGTGCATCAATATCAGCTGTATATTCAGGAATATCAAAACTCACGCGTACATGACTCTGCGCACCAAGATTATAAATTTCATCGGGATGGGCTTTGTTGATCATACTATTGATACTATTTGAGTCGGAAAGGTCACCATAATGCAAGATCAAATTACGCTCATTTATATGAGGATCTTGATATATATGCTCCAGACGCTCAGTGTTGAAGCTCGATGAACGACGTATCATACCATGAACCTCATAGCCCTTTTCTAAAAGAAGCTCTGCCAAGTACGATCCATCTTGCCCTGTAATACCTATGATTAATGCTCGTTTTTTATTCATATTAGCTTATATTATGATACTTCTTCAATTCTATCAAGGCATCTTCGAACTTGATGCTTGGTTGCCAATTCAACAATTCTTTTGCCTTTGCAATATCTGCCGAAGTGGCTCTTGGCTCTATACGAGGATCTATATACACAAATTCCCCACCGAGCAATTTGGCAATCTGATTCACAGAATACATTTCATTTGTACCGATATTTATTACCTCGCCTTTACCTACATTTTCAGATTTCATCGCCAAAATATTTGCTGTCACAACATCATGCACGTGCACAAAGCTACGAGTCTGCTCTCCATCCCCTGTTATAGTCATCGGCATATTACTCTTTTTCAAATCTAAGAATTTTGCAATCACCGATGCGTAGGCTCCAGTGCTTAATTGTCGTGGGCCGTAAACATTGAAATACCGCAATGACACAGTCTCGAGATTATATACTCGTGAATAAAGTGCGCAATACACTTCACCTATGTATTTATGAGTCCCATATGGGGAAAGAGGCATGGCATTCATACTCTCTGTCAGTGGCAGAGTCTCTTGATTGCCATAGGATGCACTCGATGCCGCAAAGACTAGTCGTTTTACTTTATTTACCCTGCATGCTTCCAGTACATTGAGTAGGCCATTGACATTGATCTCGTGCGTCTCAATAGG
>JADLCZ010000087.1 GCA_020846955.1 Candidatus Nomurabacteria bacterium | reverse complement strand
TCGCGTGCAGCAAGTATCGCAGCTTCGTTCATCAATGATGACAAATCTGCTCCCGAGAATCCAGGTGTACGCTCGGCAATCACCTTTATCTTCACATCTTCGGCAAGAGGCTTCTTTATTGAGTGTATAGCAAGGATTGCCTCGCGATCGGCACGATCTGGCAAATCAAGAGTCACCCTACGGTCGAAACGGCCTGGGCGCAATAATGCAGGATCAAGGACGTCCGAACGGTTAGTAGCAGCCATTACGATCACCTTTTCATTTGGTTCGAAACCATCCATCTCGACAAGTATCTGATTGAGTGTCTGCTCGCGTTCATCATTGCCACCACCAACTCCTGTGCCACGCACTCGTCCTACTGCATCAATCTCATCAATAAATACAATTGATGGTGATGCTTTCTTTGCCATCTTGAACAGGTCGCGTACACGGCTTGCTCCTACTCCTACAAACATCTCTACGAATTCAGATCCTGATAGGTGGAAGAATGGCACGCCTGCTTCACCGGCTACAGCTCGTGCAAGCAATGTCTTGCCTGTACCAGGAGCTCCTGTAAGCAACACACCTTTTGGAATCTTGGCACCGATATCGAGGAACTTTTTCGGATTCTTCAGGAAATCTACAATTTCTTCCAATTCAATCTTGGCTTCTTTTGTGCCGGCGACATCTTTGAATGTTACACGATTATTTTTGTCATTTGGATCGGTAATACGAGCCTTGGATTGGCCGAAGTTGAATGCTTGCATGCCAGCCCCTTTTACTTGGCGAGTCAGCATCCAGATAAAAAATACTACGAGTATTACTGGCAGTGCAAAAGGCAAAATATTTAATAACCAATATCCAAATCCACTTTCATTTTTGATTTCGATTGGAGTAGTATTTAATTGCGCTGGTGTTACTCCGTAGCGTACAAGTGTATCAGACAATGCGCTCTCGGGCTCCTTTTTGGCTTCGGCTTTTGTTCCATCTTTCAAATCTATATTCACCTTCTCGCCTTCTACCACAATCTTCTCTATCTTATTTTCGGTAATATTCTTTGCCACATCAGAGAGTGTAAATTGCGCAATTTTCTCAGCTGGCTTCGAAATAGCAGAGTATAAAGCCACAATAACCATAAATATAAGGATTGCAGACATTATTTGTGTCCCAGGCCGGCTTGGCTTCTGTATTGGTTTTTTGTCTTTATGTTCTTTCATAGGAGTCATTATACACAAAATTTGAATAAATAAAAAACCCGTTTTCACGAGTTTTTTATTATAGTGGAGATGGGCGGAGTTGAGTCACAGATATTTTTCTGGTGAAAAATTCTGCGACCCCGTCTCGGCACGTCTGCCTCCGACCGTTCACCTCCGTACTCCTATTACCCCAAATAAATAAAAAAACTACCATTTAGGTAGTCTTTTTATTTATAGTGGAGATGGGCGGAGTTGAACCGCCGTGCAAAAAATGATCATTTGTAATTCTACGTGTGTAGAATATTCATTGGTTTTAAATAATGTAGCTAGAGAATATTCAAAACACTACAATACCGAGCTTTTAATTGTCGGAATTCTATTCAAGCGGTATAGAATTCGTAACCCGATGTATTATGCCCAAACTATTTATCGGATGTAGATAGAGTGGACACTACCTTGACCTATTAGGCGAAGGATAGAGCGCCATTTCCAAATGCAAAAGCATAAGGAGATGGAACTTTAGCGACTTTGTTTGCACTTAGTCTTTTTCAAGAAGTTTTGCGAGATTCCTGAGTACTCGACACGCATACATATGATGGCACTTCCTGTCGAAAGCCCGTCATCCCCATTTATTATTCTTTCAAAGTTCTATGCATTTCGCGATTGGTGTCGCGCTTTTTAATTGAATCACGTTTGTCGTGGAGCTTTTTTCCTTTGGCAATTGCAATTTCAACCTTTACTCTGCGACCCTTACTATACAATGATAGTGGTACTAGAGTCAATCCTTTGGATTTTTCAGCACTTAACAACATGGCAATTTCTTTTTTATTTAAGAGTAGCCTACGATTCTGATCTGGCTCGTAAGTAGTTGGCATATTCTTTATTTGATAAGGGTGTACATGCATACCTATCAAATACACCTCACCTCCACGCACAATACAATAAGCGCCTTTTAAATTGCATTGCCCTGCACGGATAGATTTGACCTCATAACCCGCCAATTCAATACCTGCTTCGAATTTGTCGAGCATTTCGTAATTAAAAAAGGCTTTTCGGTTGTCTGTAAAAACTGCCATCTTTATATCTTATCAGTAATAGTGAATAATCTCAAAGACCTTTTGTGTTAGGTCTTGCCTAACGTAAAGCATATAAACAATTCTCACGGCCGTTGAATTTGTTTATACTTAAAGCAACCTATAGGTGAGATTGAGTATTTTGAAAAATTATCGGTGAGGGCAACCGGCCCAGCAACATGGACGTCGCTTCCCTTTTGCTAAATTCTCTTTTGCGATTCTTATTCTACGTTCTCGTGTCTCGATTTTCCTTGCAGATTCGACCCAACATATCCATTCATTGCGAGCGAGTGGTGTAATATCCTCCCATTCAGAAAGTGCTTTTAGCAAAGCTGTAACTGCCCCCAATAAATCCTTAGGTATTTTATGAACCATTCCAATTCCCTTTTTTATCATATTTTTATTTCACCAACTTTGAAGCTATACCTGTATATGTTAATGGGGTAAACTTTTTTAATTCGAGCTTAATTTTCGGCGATACTTTTAGTGTATCGATAAATGTTGCAAAGTCGGACATACTTACTTGCTTGCCACGAGTTAATTCTTTTAATGATTCGTATGGGATCGGATAATTTTCACGCCTTAGGACTGTTTGGATTGCTTCGGCTACTACTTCTGGGTGCGCTAGTAAATCTTCTTTTATTTTATTTTCATTTACTGAAATCTTGCTCAAACCTTTCTCGAGCATTATGTATGCAAAATATGAGTGGCCAAATGCAGTACCAAGTGCACGTTGTACAGTCGAGTCGGAAAGGTCGCGTTGCAATCGTGATACAGGTAGCTTGCGAGCAAAGAATTCAAAGAGTGCATTGGCAATACCAATGTTGCCTTCACTGTTCTCGAAATCAATCGGATTTACTTTGTGTGGCATTGTGCTTGACCCCACCTCCCCTGCTTTTGTCTTTTGAGTTACCCAACTATCAGAAATATATCTCCACATATCTTGATTGAAATCAAGTAG
>JADLCZ010000086.1 GCA_020846955.1 Candidatus Nomurabacteria bacterium | reverse complement strand
GTTAATCGTATTGTGTCCATTATCAACAACAAACCAAGAAAGATACTAAATTATTCAACTGCTTTAGAAGTCGCACTGAAGCATGGAGTTATTAACAGGGTGTCCTAATACAGGGTTGAATTTACCATTAGTAAATTTGTAGTATTGTAGCACGATATAGCCTATTTTGTCAAGTGCTTATAAATCAAGGCTCTTTTACAGTTTGGGCACTCTTTGGCAGTGCCGTAGGATTGGAAATGACACTCCCTATTTACCCATTCCCCATTTTTGAGATATTCATCATATTCTGCAATATCACGCACAAGTAAATCTATTTCTTCTTGAGTAATTCTAGTTTTATAAATACTGTCTTTTGCTCCATCTTTGGCTTCCAAGAATTCCAATTGAGATTCCGCAACTTTTGTATCCTTCTCTGCACCATTTATCAGATATGAATACATTGCGAGCTGGCGTAGATAACTACTAAGTCGGCCACCTGCCCCGTTGGAAGTACTCTTTCTTTCGGGGTCTTCATCACGCTTCTCTATATCATTCTTTGTTTTGACACTACCAGTCTTGAAGTCTGTCACTCGCACAGAGCCATCTTTGAACCTTTCTGTTAAGTCGATCTTGCCATAAAATGACAGGTTCGGAAATTGTGGGTCGCGATATGCTACTGAGCGCTCGCTTATATAACCCTTCTCGATTTCAGGCAATCTGTCTTTTACCCAAGTAGTCAAAAGTTTTTTCGCTTCGTTGGACAATCTCTTGATTGTAGCTTCGTCATAAATATTTTGTTTGTGGATTTGCTCTAGAATAATATCATCTAGTTTGTTTTTATTATCCTTTAGGATTTGCTCTATGCTTCCATGAATTACATTCCCGTAAACAAGACTCTCCGACATTGAATCCGGCAATCGAAGTAAATTGCGGAAGTACCACTTCCATGGGCATTCAAAGAAGTTGTTGAGCATTGTCACAGAGACTTTTGTCTTTGTGTATTCATCGGCTACCATATCTGTCAGGTC
This sequence comes from Candidatus Nomurabacteria bacterium, assembly GCA_020846955.1. Classification (GTDB taxonomy): domain Bacteria; phylum Patescibacteriota; class Minisyncoccia; order Phycocordibacterales; family UBA9973; genus UBA8515. The sequence goes on along the minus strand of JADLCZ010000086.1, from coordinate 2,726 downwards.
CTTTATAGTAAATGTATTTTCTTTTGTCGCCTTTTTGGTTACATACAATTTGAGATCATTTCCTAGGATTTCCTTCTCAACATCTGTTGATGACTTTTTGTCGAAAAATACATCTGGTAATTCAGTAATAATATGTGCGAGCTCCTGCCCTGCCCCATTTAAACTCATAGTAGAATATGAAAATGTACAGAATCTCTTTGCTCGTGTAAGTGCTACATATAGCTGGCGCTTTACCACTTGCTCATCCTTCTCCTCTATGTGATTTGCGACTTTCGAGGGTAGTGTAAATGCTTGGCGCTTGGTATGCATAATAGACTTCTCATCCATATGCGCGATCCAGACGAAATCGAATTCCAGACCTTTCGACGAGTGCAGCGTAATTACTTTCACGCCTGTATCGCCATGAAATACGGCAAGTGGTATGTCTTCATTGTAATTCTGCAAACGCTCAATAAATTCAAGAAATACTTTTAATGTAAACTGTTTGTTATCCCTTTGGGATTTCTCTCTTATCAATAGTGCTAGGTGGAGCATTGTCCGCACCACTTCTACCCTCTTGATCAAACTGTCGTGATCTTGAGCCTCGTCCAATAGTAAATGTTCGCCCACATACTGAAGCATCTCGTAGACATCTTTTGTATTTTTCTCATTTATATAATTCTCGAGCCTTTGACCCAAGCTTGTAATTGGATCCAAATTTGAAAGTAAACTTGGTTTAGCATTTGCCAACAAATCATTTACCGACAATTTGTAACTATTCACATTTTGTAGGAATTTATGAGCCTCAAGTGGTGGTATATTGAAAATTGGATCAAAAAGAATTTCACCCAATGCTACATTGTCGTATGGATCGTTTACTACCTTCAATACATTGATAAAAGTGCGGGCATCTCCTACTTCGAATAATGTAAGTGTATTGGCTGAAGCAACTGGTATATCCATGTCTCGCAAAATCTGGACAGCATTTTTGACTTGGTAATTCTTTGGTACAAGTATTGCGCATTCGTTTGGGTCCAACCTCTGAGCGATTTTTGCTTTTATAGCCAACCCTGCCATTATGATTTCGTCTCTTGGATAGTTGCACTCTACAAGATTCAGTTTATGTATTTCTTTTGTATTACTCTTCAACTTCTCGAGGGTCAAAGTACTCGATAACATATTGTCTGCTGTATCGAGTATGGTTTGTGTCGAGCGATAATTCTCTACAAGTGTAATCAAGCGAGCTTTCCCAAAAAGTGTTTTGAACTCTTCGAAATATTCAAGAGATGCTCCGCCGAAGCCATAGATAAGCTGACGGTCATCTCCAACTACGAAAATATTTGGTAATTCTGTATCGCTCCAGATTGCACGCAATAAATTGTTCTGTACATTACTTGAATCTTGGTGCTCATCTACCAATACATAATTGTATCGTTCGCGTATTTCAGCTTGAGCGTCCTCTGATGTTTGAATAATCTCAAGTGCGTATTTGAGGATATCATCATAATCACAGAGATTTCTTTCCTTTTTTAATTTCTCGTATTCTTCATAGAATTTTACAATTTCTTGTGTCCTTTCTAGTCCTGCAATTTTTGTGATAATTTCTTTTTTTAATTTCCCTTTGCTCTCCCCCCGAGTAGATATACTACTCTCATCATTCTCGAGCTTGTATATGTCTGATTGTATTGCCACTAACAAATCATCGGGGCTTATATTTTCCCTTTTCAAAATTGAAATCAATGATTTGATATCACGGAAATATTTGCCAGCATCTCCTCGTGGACGCAAGTGCTCCCAAATCCCCTCCTCCAAAATTTCATCAACGAGTGCGACAGACTCTGTGTCGTCTATTATTGTCGGTGGATGCTCTAGATTTAAACAGCCAAAAAATTCATCAACAATATTGCCAGCAAAAGAGTGGAATGTAGAGATCTTGATTTGTGTCGCTGTTGGGCCAATCAGTTCCAGTAGGCGTGCGCGAATAGCGCGCACGCCAGAATTGGTAAAAGTAAGACAAAGTACCCCATCCGCCTTGATATCAGTCTTGACCAATATATTGGCAATACGTAGGCTCAGAACCTGTGTTTTGCCCGTGCCAGGGCCCGCTATAACCATTACAGGGCCGTCTATAGTGTCTACTGCATCCTTTTGAGCCTTGTTGAGCTTGTTGTATGCTTGTTGGAAAATGTCCGTTTTCATACCCTAATTATAGCTTAAATTGCTATATGAGCCACATTAGTATTCGGGAATAATTCTAGACTAAATTTCTGCATTTTATTTTCATCTCCAGTTGTAAAGAATTTCATATTACCCACGCCATCTGATACAATTCCTTTTTCATTCAACAAGAACTTGACTCTATTCACCACAGCCGGCGCGGGGTCTATAATATTAACCTTGTCTCCTAAAATATTTTTTATTCTTTTTATTAAAAATGGGTAATGTGTACAGCCTAGAACAAGTTGGTCGATATTTTCATCAAGCAATGGTTGCAAATATTTCCTCAACAAAACTTCGGCTTCATCACTATCTCCTTTCCCCTCTTCTACAAGCTCTACAAGTCCTTGCCCAATGCAAGTATGCACCTCTGTGCCGTTTGCAAATTTATTGATACTTTCTTTTATTCTATTTCCCTCAATAGTTAATTTCGTCGCCAATACTCCAACGTGGCCTGTTTTCGTATTCTCGGTCGCCGGCTTGATCGCCGGCTCCATACCCACAAATGGGATATCTACATATCGCTCGCG
>JADLCZ010000085.1 GCA_020846955.1 Candidatus Nomurabacteria bacterium | reverse complement strand
TGGATCGCTATATTTCTGCGAACCAAATTCACCAAGGAGGCAAGATTGCTAATGTAAAAAAGCGCGAGGAATTCATTAAGTGGCTAGCCGAGATGGAATACAAAGTTTTCAAAATTCCAGAACCAAATTTGACCATATATTTATCACTACCGATTGAAATGGTTTTAAAATTGATTAAAGAGCGTGACTATAAAGGTGCACGTGCGTATCTTGGTAGCAAGAAGGATGTCCATGAAAAAGACAAAAATTTTTTGAAGAATTCTATCAAGAGTGCACTATGGCTCGCCAAGACTCACAAGAATTGGGTAAAGATAGAATGCACAAAAAACAAAAATATTTTAACCAGAGAGGAAATTCATGAAATGGTCTACAAAGAAGTTAAAAAAATTCTAAAGAAATAATATGCTTGAAAAATTACCAGAAAATGCAAAAGAAGGATTTAATTTAGAGAAAGAATTTTCTGGATGGGAAAGTAAAGTTTTAAATTTATATGATATTTTAATTAATGATAACAATTTTAATGATACTAATTTAGTTAATGCAATACATAAAATTTATCTTTTGCAATCAAAAATAAACGAGATACCTCAAGAGATAAAAGATAAGATTTTAGAAAATACGGACAAGAGGATAGAGATGATTAGGTATACAAATACTATACTTTATAATTTATCTGATATTAGGAAAAAACCAATTTTTCACGCAGATGATGATGAGGCTCAAGAACTAAAACATAGCTTATCTGTATACTTACTTAGTAATATGCATACTTTAAAACAAGATTTTTATAAAAATCCTGGTAATTATGATATTGATAAAATAGAGTTGCCTAAAAATCTACCTTATTCCAAAAATATGGTAGCCTGTGATTTTTTTAATTTATTTATGCACATACAACGGAATACTGTAGGTATGTCTAATTACTTACCATATGCTGAAAAAGCTTTTATGTCTTGCGATGAGGCCCAAAAGAATTCCATTATTCGAGAGTATGATAATGGAGGAGAAAGTGCGTATTTACTTTCTAAGTTATACAGAGACGGCTCACAAGAATTCAAAGAATATTTTGATAAATATTTAGAAGGAGTTGTAAGTGGTATGAGCGAATCTAAAAATGCTGATTTAATTCCCTGTATATTTCAAAGAGGTTCACTAACAGAAATAGAAAAGAAATTATTTTTTGAAATTAATAAATATTTTAAAGATCAATATAACATAGATGACAAGGATTTTGCTGAATCGTTAAATTATACAGACGGCTCAATTCATCAAATGATAGCAATGATGAATTTAATAGATGATGATTATCCAGATGGATGCTCTTTGTTAAATAAAAAATACAATATTTGTGAATTTAGCAGATATCCACCAGATATTTTATTGAATCAACTACGTAATGAAAATATGCAAGAACCATACGGATTAATGGTGTTTCCCAGATCAGATCACAATGGTGCATTTAATCGTATGTGGGGCCCAATCTCAAATATTTACGAGGAAACAGAAGGCAAACATTTATTACGTATTTTTGAAGCTTCAAATAAAAGAGATATTGCTCGTATATTGATTGAATGTGATCAAAAATATGGAGCAAAAAATAAAATATCTTTTATTGTGCTCGGTGGACACGGATCAATAGAAACTTTAGATCTTGGTAGTCATATAAGCTTAGCAAGTATGTTGAAATTAAATTTTGAAAGTCATGTAATAAAGAGTGATTTTGAAGGCAAAGGAGTACAAAAAATAAATAAATTTTTTGTTGAAAAACCAGCAATTACATTAATTTCTTGTGAGACTGGAGGGGAGGACGGTCTAATTGACTCAATTTCTAAAATATATAATGCTGAGGTGGTTGCTCCAAAAGTCAGTACTGGGGTAGATGATATTCATGTTAATTATGATGAAAATGGGACTCCACATTTTGACGTCTCTTGGTCTGAAGAAAAAGCTAATAGTGTTTATATATCAGGTAATAAGGTGGAATAGGTCTAAGCTTATTGACAAAGGGCTTATAAAAGCGTAAGGTGAAGAAAAACAAAAAAAATGAAAAATTTAGTAACTTTAACTCACTGCAATATGATTTTGTCAGTGAATGGTTTGAAATTTGAGGATATAACTAAAATCCTTGCTATTGAGGCATCAGAAAGTAAAGTTAGGTCATCATCTTACCTTTATAACATTCTGTTCGGGCCTTATTTTATAGATGAGTCCAAAAATAAAAAGCGGGTTGATGAAATAGGTCCAATTCATAACTGGGACTATTTAAATCAATTTGCAGAAAATATGGATAGGATTGATAGGATGATTGCCAAAAAAATGATAACCTTACCCGAGCTATATACGATAATTTTCTCTGATAAAACATTACGAGAAGTATTATGCGGAAATGGCTACTTCCCAAAAGAGGGAAGCAAGATGTAGAAAAACTAATTTAACTTGGAGGCTTTCCCACGAAAGCCTTTTTGTTTTCCTGTATATTGCCTTGTAATTATGCTATATTTTTATTATGAATTTAAATGTAAAGAAATTAAACCCCGAGGCCAAGCTGCCTACAAAAGGCCACCCCG
>JADLCZ010000084.1 GCA_020846955.1 Candidatus Nomurabacteria bacterium | reverse complement strand
AGTACTACAGCAGCAAGAACTCCAATAATAGCGATAACAACCAACAACTCAATCAATGTAAAACCTTTTTTAAAATTTATTTTCATAATAAAATTTTTAATTAATAATTTGTCTTAAAAGACACGACCATTTCTAATTCTTTTATTATACCATGTAGGAATTAAAATATTGCAATATAAGGGCTGTGGATATCTCTAATGTATTCCACCAGCAATATTATATATTGGCATAAGTACTGATGCCAACAATGTACCAACGCCAAGCCCAAGTACAACAATCATAAGTGGTTCAATAAGTGTTACAAGTGTATCTACTGCTTCTTCTGCTTCTCTACTATAGAATCGGCCAACTGTTTTGAGGATCTTGCCAAGTGCTCCAGTTTCCTCTCCTACTTTTATCATTTGCGACATCATTTGTGGAATTTCTGGATGTTTTGCCAGTGCATCTGACAATAAACTTCCAGCTTTCACTGCCTCTGATGTTTCTTTTAAAATATTCTGATAAACACTATTTCCAACCACAGCACTTGTAATATCTATAGCACGTATAATCGGTATACCGGAGGAAAGCATTGTGTCTAAATTATCTGCCATACGAGATAAATATAATTTCCTGAAAACTGTTTTAAATATTGGTATACTAATCTTCATTTTATCTAAGTATGTCTTGCCATTGTCTGTACGTGTAAGTTTGTATAAATAAATAACACCAATTATTATGCCTAGTAGTATAAATATCCCATAGTGAAGTAACATGTCACTCATCCACATAACTATCTTTGTATAAAAAGGTATTTCTTGCCCAGATTCCTTAATAATATCACTAAGTTTTGGGATTATAAAGACAAACATTAACGACATCACTAGTATAAAGATACTAACAACGAATGCTGGATAAATAAGAGCATTTTTTGTCTTTGTTGTTAGCCTATATTGACGATCTAAGTAATCTGCTAAATATGTAAATACATCCATTAATTTACCTGTCTCCTCACCTGCTCGTACCATGTTGACATAAAAATCCGAGAAAATATCAGGATATTTCGCAAGTGAATCTGCAATAGATAAACCTGATTGCAAATCATCTGTAATACGAGTTAGAGTATTAGCTAATTTTACATTCTCTGTATTGCCTGCAAGTAGAGTAAAGGCTTTGAGTGCTGAAACTTGTGCCTCGAATAATGTAGCGATCTGTCGTGACAGAATCACTACTTCCTTCATTGGGACCTTATCACCAAAAGATATTTTAAATATTGATTTATGTTCCCCTTCCTCCAATACCGACACCACTATCAAGCCTTTACGTTGTAGTACACCAATAGCCAAATCCTTTGTGGCAGCATCAATTTTGCCTTCTTTTTTCTCGCCGATATTTGTAACTGCTTTGTAGTTGAATAACATATTATAGTAATTGTTCTAATGACTTTGGGTTAAATGAATATTGGTATGCACTCTCTATGGTAATCTCGCCTTTGCGTACAAGCTCAAGCAATGACCTATTCATGTCTATCATTCCTAGTTGTGAACTTGTCTCTATAACTACATCTATCTCGTGAGTGCGCTTCTCTCGAATCAAATTACCAATTGCATCATTGTTAATCATCAATGCATAAGCTGGGATCAAACCTCCAGAAATGCGAGGTATCAGACGTTGAGAAAATACACCTAGTAGTGAATTGGCAAGCTGAATTCGAATCTGATCTTGCTGTGTTGCAGGAAATGTATCAATAATACGATCTATTGTCTGGCTTGCAGTATTTGTATGTAATGTAGATATAACCAAGTGTCCTGTTTCAGCAGCTGTTACAGCAGCAGCAATGGTCTCGGGATTGCGCATTTCACCTATCATAATCACATTAACATCTTCACGAAATACTGAGGAAAGTGCACTTTCAAAACTTTTTGTATCTATGCCTACCTCGCGCTGGTCAATGATTGATCTCTCGTCAAAATGAACGAATTCAATAGGATCCTCAATAGTAACAATATGGGTGGCTTTTTGTTGGTTAATATAATTAATCATCGCCGACATTGTTGTCGATTTACCTTGACCTACTGGTCCAACTACCAAGAAAAATCCTTGTTGTTTCAATGACAAATCTTGTAATATATCTGGTAAGTTCAAACTTTGAAAAGTCTCGGTCTTGGGAATAAGGCGCATTACAATCGAAATCTTTTCTCTTTGAAAAAATGCATTTCCGCGTAGACGATGCTTGCCGTTACCGGTTGAGGTGAATGCAAAATCGGCTTCTTTGTTTTTTATGAATAACTCAGTTTTTTCCTTACCTATTAATACTTCCAATATACCAAGCATTGCTTCTTGGGAAAATGGCTCATTATTTACAAGGACCAAGAGCTGGCCAGCAACTCTTATAGAGGGCTTGCGACCACTAGACAAGTGAATATCTGACCCAGTTTGGCTTACTAAGAATGTAATTAATTCTTCAACGAGTTTATTGTAATCAGGCATATTATACTACTAAATTTACTTTATTTATAATCTCGGTAACTTTCATTACGACTTCAGATGGTGTACTATTTGCCTTTACTATATAACCTTGTGCTCCAAGTGCCTCTCCACGAGCAATATCAGACTGCTGTCCACGATTAGACAAAATAACACGGATACTATTTGGAACTAATTTTTCGTCTCGCATTTTTTCAAGTAGTTCAAAACCATCCATCTCTGGCATAATAATATCAAGTAATATTACATCTGGACTGTAACCAGTATGAAATTTCTCCAACGCTTTTATTGGTCCAAGAGCTATCTCGACTTCGAAATTCGACTGGTTGAATTTAAGTGCATACATATCCAGAAGGAATATATCATCATCTATTATAAAAATTTTTTTCTTTATTTCCATTATTTTTATTATATTACATTATAAAAGATTTGACTATTTATAATTATAAATTATAAATTTCTTTAAACGGTACCGAACCTTTTATACTCTTAATAATAGCATCTTCACGCATTGTAATCATACCATTTGCTCTTGCTATCCTGTAAATCTCGCTCTCTATAGGGTTCTTTAAAATCACACTTTGCATCTCCTTATCCACTTTGAACATTTCAAAAACCGATACTCTACCCCGAGTCCCACTTGGGCATTCAGGACTGGCAACAGCCTCATTTAATGCACCTGTTAAATCAAATTTGGACTTGTATTGTGGATCCAAATCAGCAAATTGTTTTTCTATCATTACTTTCATAGCATCATCCATCTCGATTGGCTTTTTTGAACTTGGGCAAATACGGCGAGACAACCTTTGAGCAATAACTAAAATAATAGTTGGTGAAATCAAATATGGATCAATTCCCATATCTACTAAGCGTGGTATAGCGCCAACTGCACTATTGGTATGTAATGTAGAAAATACTAAGTGGCCTGTAAGTGATGCTTGAATGGCCAATTCTGCTGTCTCTTTATCACGAATCTCTCCGACAAAGATAACATTTGGGTCCTGACGCAATATTGAGCGTAATCCTGATGCAAAAGTGTAACCTATTTCAGACTGGACTTGTGATTGGTTAATCCCTTGCATTTGGTATTCTACTGGATCCTCGAGTGATACAATATTTTGCTCTTCTTTATTTAGCTCATTGAGCATCGAGTAAAGTGTGGTAGTTTTACCAGATCCTGTAGGGCCAGTAACCAAGATCAATCCATATGGGCGTTTAATAGATTCCCGAATTAGTGCCAAATTCTCAGGTGACAAATCCAAATCCTCTAGTGGCTTGACTCCCCTTTGAGAATCCAAGATTCTCATAACTATCTTCTCTCCGAAATAAGATGGCATCGTGGATACACGGAAATCAATTTTGCGTCCATCAATCTTTGCCGAGAAACCTCCATCTTGGGGCTTACGCTTTTCGTCTAAATGAAGCTTGGCCAAAATTTTAATACGTGCTACAACTCCAGAATATACAGATATTGGTAATACAAGAGATGTATGCAGGATCCCATCTACACGGAAACGTACCTTTACTTTATCACCCGCATTCTCTATATGGATATCCGAAGCATTACCTTCAGTAGCATTACGCAATATAACTGCGACAATCTTTATTATAGGTGCGTCCTCTACTATTTTCTCTTCTTCGCCCTTTTTTAAAGTATTGTCATTTTTTGATTCAGTAATATCTACTGTTTCTTTTTCCGCTAGAATTTCTTTATCGAGCTCTGATAATGCTTGATCCACTTCCCCACTAATACCACGGTATGCATCTAAAATACCCTTGAATGCCTCATGAGATATTAGAAATACTTTAAATGGCATATTTATCTTGCCTGCAATAAATTGCAAAGCATCCATTGCCTGAATATTATCTGGGTCTATTACCCCAATTTCCAAAACACCATCTGTTACTCCAATTGGTGCAAATTTATACAAAGACGCAGAATCAAGTGGAATATATTTGAAAATATCAGGTGCTATACTTTTCGGATCGACATTTTTGACTGGCAGATTAAAATAAACTCCCCTAATCGCCAACAGTTGTATGCTGTCAATATTGAAATCATTGAGTGCTTGATCTACATCCCCTTTGTACTTCTCATCTGCTAATCGGATAATTTCGGATATTTGAGCCTCTGTTATTAAACCTTTTTTAACTAAATGTTCAAGAAATGGCATATTAATTCTTTTTAGTAGGAATAATTTCTTTTAATGCATTTGTATTAGTAGTTTCTACTGTCATATTTTGTTCTGGCATCTCAAAAGGCGCAAAAGGGTTGACTCTACCAGCAGTCTCCTCGTTTTTTATCGGTACATTATTGTCTTGAAGAGAATTAAATGATGGGCTTGCAAAAATGGTAGCATCAACATTTATTTTTGAAATCGAAAGTAGTGTTGTCAAAAATTCTGTATCCTTATCTACTTTTTTGTTTGTTGTTGAGGTAACTTTTGTATTTGCTGTTGTTGTCTTAGAAGACGTTAGTGCGGAAGTTGGTTTCGCTGGAGCAGATTTCACAAAAAAATACTTATATGCAATACCTAACACTGCAATAACTGCTACTATGATTATTATTTTTTTTATACTTGGTTTCATATATTTATTAATGCTTGAGCCAATATGTTTTTATTTTTAAACTAAAATCATAAATATTAGGATCAACATCTATCATCTGTTTAGATGGTACTGGAACTACAAAATCTACACTTACAATGTCTATTAATCGCAAATTTTGCTCCAAGTCTGATACAAACAATCTAAAGGTATCATAATCAGCACGAGTACTAAACTCTAGATCAAATGTACCGAACAAAGCCACATCTTTAACCTTGGCTGTTTTGGTAGTTTTGACGGCAGTTTTTGTATCTGGAGCTTCTTTGACTGTATCATTTACTGGGGGCTTAAAGCTGATATTTTGGATAGACAAGCCATGTTTATTTGCTATTTGTTGTATTTCGAGAATTAATTGAATATTATTTACAGTATTTGGCAAGAATCGACTAATACGCTCCTTGTCAACTGGGGATATTGCTTTATAAGACGCTATTAGAGTATCACGAGTTTTCTGCAAATTTTTTGAATTTGCTAATGCTGTACTGTAAGAAGAAAAATCAGTACGCAAACTCATCGTATCGGTATAAATTGGCTTAACATAAAAGAATGCTGCTCCGATACTTATACATATAATTATAATTGGGATTATTGAGCGCATATTATGGATTTATTTTATTAATATTTGTTTTTGGCTCGACTACTTTTTCCACAATATTGTTTGTCTTATCTTCTGGCAAAATATCTTTTATAAAATTACTCTGCAAAGAATCATTAGCTGGTGTTGGTTTGGTAACTTCCTTATTTTTCTCTGTGTATTTAAGAATTTGCTTTTCGTAAGACAAGAGTACTGGATCAACAACAAAAGAAACATTGAATGTGACATAGCCTTTTTTGTCTTTATCGTCAGAAAGAGTTAAGTTGGAGAAAACAACATCTTTGAAATATTTACCAGCACTTGAATTAAATAAACTAGCTTGTACTGCAATTGATTTATAATCCTTGGCATTACCAGACATTTTTACCACAAAACTATCTCCATCTGTACCCCCTTCTGCTGAAAATTTTGTAAATTGTATAGATGGTAGTGTAAGAGAATTCAATAATTCAAAAAAGGGTGACACAACAATATGCGAAGCTAATACTTGCTTCGAAGCGGCAATACGCTTATCGAAAAGTTGTAGATCAGCAATAGTTTCGGGCTCGAAGCTCTCTTTTGCAAGCGCCAATGATTTCTTTGAGCTCTCTATTTGTGCAGTTAAGCTTATTTTATAAAAATACAATCCCGTATATGCTCCTCCTACTAAAACAACAGATGCTATAGCGATAACAGTAAATATACTAATTGACCTTTGCATGGGTCTTGCAACATGACGCAATGGCTCGTCCATGATTGGTTTTTTTGGTATAAAAGATGTTTGAAATTGTGAATTATCCATATTACATTTAAATTATGAGAGTTGTCTTAATGCAAGTCCTATTGCAACAGCAAATTCTGGGCCACTTTGCTTGAGAATAGGTTCCAGGAATGCTGGGGCCTCAGTTTTGGTAAATGGGTCAGCATACATAACCTCGACAAAAAAAACTTCAGAAACTTTATCCTTCAACCCAAGCGTCTGGGAACCTCCTCCCATCATAATAACTTTACTTATAGCTTTATTATACTTCTTCTGATAAGCAAGTACAATAGCATAACTCTCTGCTAGTATATAATCTATCGAGATCTGTACTATTTGAGCTACATTTTGATTTGCATTTGATGACATACCAACAGACCTTTTCAAGTCCTCTGCCTCTTTGAAAGGTATCGAGAGTGATGTTGAGATATTTTTTGTTATATCATATGATCCACGGTTGATAATATGAAATGATTTTACAATACCGTATTCAATAATTGTAACCTTTGTTTTTGATGCGCCGAAATCTATAAACACTACTGGTGCAAGCTCGTAGTTAAATGAGGACCTTATTGCACTAAATATTTCCATTTCAAAAAAGTGTGAGTTAATATTTGATGCTGTTAACAATTCGCGGTATTTTGCAAGGGTATCATTGTGGATTGCTACTACCAATACTTCTGTATTGATATTATTAGGTAAGTTTTGAGCTGTTTGTGGAGTGGTTTGATTACTACCAACTGATTCATCTTGTATCAAAGCTTCATTTGGTAACATCCACCAATCAAGAGTAACTTCAGCAATTGGTACAGGAACATACTTGCGTGCTTCAACGGGTATAATATTTGCGAGATCTGATTCTTTGATATTGCCAGGTAAAGTTATAATAAATATCAACGATGCGATTGATGGTATAGCTAGTGCCCCATTTGTTGTAGTCGTGTTTGATTCCTTTAACACATCTATTAGTGCCTTTGCAAGTACATCGGTAGGTAGATTTGTAAGTGCTCCAATATCGGCATTTGCATACGGTCCGAGAGACAATGCGCCGTATGTTTCCAAAACTGCTTTGCCTCCATGCTTCTTGAGTTGAACTATCTTTACAGATGATGAGCCAATGTCAATACCGAGCACACTATCAACTGTGTCTTTATGAAATACCGAGGACAAACTGTCGGTCACTGTCTTTAAAAAATTACTCATATACGGTATGTAGTATAACATATTTATAGTAGACTATATATATGAATATGTTAAAAAATAACCTTTTAATATATAAAAACTACTTCTTGGATTTATTTTTCCCGACCTATTGTATAAAGTGCCAAAAAAGAGGTTTCGAACTATGTCTTGATTGTAGTTCTAATCTGAAATATCCAGATCAAGAAAATATGAACGATATTTTTGCATGTTTCCATTATCAAGAACCAATTATCAAGAAACTTTTACATTCACTTAAATATTACAAGAAACAAAATATTGGTTTAATACTTGGAGGATATTTATATGAGAGATTAATAGAAGAAATAGCCGAACTTCATACATTTTCGCAAGGTTCCGAAATATTACTTATCCCAGTCCCCCTTAGTCACAAAAGATACAAAGAGCGTGGTTACAATCAAGCTGAAATTATAGCAAAGGGTATAATAAGAAATGATAAAGAAAAAATATTCGTACTAGAAAATAAAATAATATCAAAAGTTAAGGATACCTTGCCCCAAGCCAAGATAAATAATCGTAACAAACGACTAAAAAATGTTATTGGGTGCTTCACTATCAACAATAGGGAAAAAATTAAGGGTCGGACGGTTGTAGTGGTAGATGATGTTACAACCACAGGTGGCACAATCAACGAAATAATGAAATTATTGAAAAAGTCAGGTGCAAAAAAAGTTGTCGGATTTGCTGTTGCCCACTAATTATTATAAGATGTAGCATATGAACACAGATAAAAAGAAGAAAAATTATTGTAAAGATTGTGGAGGTGCACAAGTCAATCACAAATTTACGTATATTGCGGTACTACTTGGATCATTTATCGACCCATGGACAATGCTACTCGAAAGGATTATGCCTGAGAAATCTCTAGACTGGATGGGCCCTGGATTTATCAAAACTATGACATTCTTACGTCTTGGCTCAATAACAAAAGAACCAAATGATAAAGATAGCTATAGGACGAAAGTCATGTGGGAGGAAGCAAAAAAGCGCGGAATCGACCTAACAGAGTTCCATATGTTCAATATTGGTGGAGATATTTTTCTCTCATACTACAAAAACAAAGATATGAGATTCTTTGATGTTCTTCCTCGTCCACAAGTATATGACCCTAAAGGGTTGTCTTGGATGGATGACAAAGGCAAAATGAAGGAACATTTTAAAAAGGCAGGGATTCCAATTGCCAATGGTGCTGTAACCAGAAGTTTGAAAGAAGGCTTGAAAATATTTAGAGAACTTAGCAAGCCTCTAATAACCAAACCAAATATTGGCTCACGAAGCCGACATACGCATACACACGAGAATGATGAGGCTTCTTTTATTGCTGGTTTCAAAAACGCTCAAATGCTCTCCCCAACTGTTATGATCGAAGAAGAATTAACAGGCTTTGTCCATCGTGGAATATTAATAGGTAAAAAATTAGAGGGTGTGATCAGGCGTGAACCAGCAGCGGTTATGGGTGACGGTGTACACAACATACGAGAACTAATAGAAATCGAAAACAAAAATCCCCTCCGTGCCGGACCTCTCTTCCACAAAATTGAAATAAGTGAGGATGTAGATGCCGAATTAAAAAATTGGAATCGTACTTACGAAACAATCCCTGCCAAAGATGAATTAGTAACACTCGGGCAAAAGACTAGCCGTGCAGTCGGTGGAGGCATAACAGATGTTACTGATAATATGCACCCCGACAACATAGCACTATTGGAAAAAGTTGCAGAAACTGTAAATGACCCACTTATAGGAGTAGACTTTATTATGAATGATGTAAGTATATCGTGGAAAGACCAGCCAAGGTGTGGCGTCATAGAATGCAACAGCGCACCATTCATAGATCT
>JADLCZ010000083.1 GCA_020846955.1 Candidatus Nomurabacteria bacterium | reverse complement strand
GGACGGAAACATTTGTTTGGCAACAAATAAATCTTCTTTTCTTTCATATTGTAGAGTATAATAAAAGTATGAGAGAAGTGTACAACCATCATTTTCCAACACCGGATTTCTTAAGCATGCCATCGTGTGCATTGGATATTTCTGATGAGTCAATAAAGTATGGAGCGATTATCCCATCTACCGGTGGATTCAAACTTAAATATTTCGGAAATGAAAAAATACCCCCAGGGATTGTTGTTGCCGGCAAGATCGAGAATGAGGCAAAATTGACAGAGATCTTGAAAGGTATTAAAAGTAAAGAAAAGATGAAATTCGTACGTGCATCATTACCGGAGGAGCAGATGTACCTTTTTAATCTTGTTCTACCGAATGTTCCAAATAATCAAATGAAAGAAACAATTCTCTTGCAGTTAGAGGACCATATACCACTATCTGCGGCAGATGTTGTGTTTGACTATGAATTGGTAAGAGAGATTAATAAAGATAGTGTTTTGGTACAAGTTGCAGCAGTTGCGGCAAGCTTGATCGAGAGCTATCTATCCATTTTTTCTCAAGCTGGACTTGTGCCGATGTCATTTGAGCTCGAAGCTCAGGCCATAGCACGATCAGTAGTGCCAGAGGATATGAAAGGGGCAGTTATGATTGTAGATTTTGGCAGGACTCGTATTGGTATCTCGATAGTTGAAGATGGGCGTGTACTCTTTACTTCTACTTTTAGTATGGGAGGGCAGAAAATTACAGAAGTAATTGCCAAACATTTCAAAATTTCTATTGAGCAAGCTGAACAGATGAAGAAATCATATAGCAACCTAGGTTCTGACTCTGAAAATGATATATTTCCAGCAATAATCAGCAACTTATCTATATTACTCGATGAACTACGAAAGCATTTTTCATATTGGCAAACTCACCAATCCGAAGATGGCAAACCTCATGCTAAAATAGAGAAGATTATTCTCTGTGGAGGGGAGGCGAATTTGTATGGAGTTGTGCCATATTTAAAGACTAGTATGAATTTACCAGTTGATTATGCAAATGTTTGGGTAAATATGACAGATATTAAACAAGATTTACCAAGTATTCCATTTGATGAGTCGTTGGGTTATGCGACAGTTTTTGGTCTGGCATTAGGGGGTTATATAAAAGAATAATTTTATGATAAACGTATTACCACAAAATGAAAAAATAGTATTGCACAAAGAATATATTATTCGATTTATAACAATCTGTTTGTTTATTTTTTCTGGCTTCGTCTTTCTTGTTTCATTTCTATTGATGCCTGCCTATGTTGTTTCTAAAAATAAGGCCACTACACTCGAGATTCAATTGCAAAAATATAATGATTCCAATCCTGAAAGTTCAGGAAATAATTTAGCCAATATTGTTACAGAAATTAATCAAAGATTAGAACTTATAAACAAAAATTTGCAACCCAAAAATGTAACCGAAGATGTATTGGGTCCGATTTTGTCCGCAAAATTAGAAGGAGTAAAGTTTTCAATTTTAACTTATGGCACTACACAGGAGGGAAAGAAAACTATACAAATCAATGGTCAGGCATTAGACAGGACATCGTTGAGGGCATTTGAAGACGCACTGAGGAAAGATGTTCATATAGAAAGTACAAATTTGCCCGTATCTAATTTCACCAAGAGAACAAATATAGATTTTTCATTAACAGCGACCTTAAAATAACATGCCACAAAAACGTACATATATTTTATTGTTTATATCAATCTTTACTACACTTATAGCCGTAGGTATGTTTTTGTTTGCTTACAATGTGATAAAGCACAAAAATCAATATGCATCCGCTTTGG
The DNA here is from genome assembly GCA_020846955.1 of Candidatus Nomurabacteria bacterium. Lineage (GTDB taxonomy): Bacteria > Patescibacteriota > Minisyncoccia > Phycocordibacterales > UBA9973 > UBA8515. The sequence goes on along the minus strand of JADLCZ010000083.1, from coordinate 958 downwards.
CACAAACAATCGAAGAAAAAATAACAAACGAAGATAATGTACAAGAATTTAGAAAAGTAATACAAGATACAAAACAAAAGAACGAATTATTAAAATCTTTTATTGTAAATCAACAGAAAATCGATGAATTTGTAGCTTACTTAGAGGCGCAAGGGGACATAGCCAAAGTCCCAGTTAATATAAGGAATGTAGAAATATCAATAACTGACCCAAGTATGTTAATAGTAACCTTTGACGGTATAAGTAATTTTGAAAATGTTATTCGTTTAATATGGGTTATAGAAAATGCTCCATACAAGATAAATGTGAAAAATGTTACATTTAATAATATTATGGAAAATAAATGGCAAATCAATATGAGTATTGAAGTTATAAGTAGTCAATTTAAATAATATGAAAATTCCAGACTTAAAAAAGATATTTTCACACAAGACAAAAAATTCAAACCATTCCTTTGTAATTATGCGTCCAAACCACGATTGGAAAATTGTAGTTTATATTTTCATATTCCTGTCTATTATTTTTATTGCGTTTAGTTTTTATTTTCTTACTAGAGTGAGGAATGATACTTTGTTCAAAGTTGAAAGGACAAGTAATAAAAATACTTCACTCCTAAATCAGGAATTATTAGACAAGACCTTGAGTGAATTTGCTACAAAAGCAGATAAAATTAAGAATTTTCCAACAGATCCAAAATTTATAAATGATCCAAGCAGATAAATTTAATATTTGTGGTCAGGAATATTTTACTCGCCGACGCTCACAAAATTTCTCGATTTTGTTTTATTTATTTTTTCTACTGAAAAAATTATGGCTCTGGCTGGCACAAGCTAAAAATCCTAAAGCAGTTTAGGATTTTTAGCTTGTGCCCCTGGTAAGAATCGAACTTACATCGACGGCTTAGAAGTCCGCTGTTCTATCCATTGAACTACAAGGGCAAGTATTTGTGGTCACACAT
>JADLCZ010000082.1 GCA_020846955.1 Candidatus Nomurabacteria bacterium | reverse complement strand
TTCATTAGTCGAATAAACACCTTCGGGTATTTTTGGATTGCCGTGCATATCCATATTACTTTGTTCAAATCCCATATATTTTATCTACTTAATTCTTAATAAATCTGACCATTTTGATTATATCACAAATCTAATTTTATGGTATAATATGACTATGGAAAGCAACAAAATCAATGTTCTTTGGGACATAAAAGAGGAAGACAGAGTATATTTGCCCCAAGAGTTTATTATAAAACGCACATTGGTATATGGAGGTTTTTCTTTGATTCAAAATGTTGCAAAAGAATACGGGATTAAGAAAACAAAGTCAGTCCTTGGTTCCATAAAAGAATCGGAGCTTGGCAAAAAGCGTGCATACTTTCTAAAAGAATATCTTTTTTCATGATACACAAAGAAACAATTACAAACAAAATGCAAAAGATTACTAGTATAATTCATAGCAATCTTGATAGTAATTTTTATTTGGCTGGTGGTACAGCTCTAGCCCTTTTGATAGGCCACAGAGCAAGTATTGATTTAGATTATTTTATAAATGGACATATTGATACACTAAAATTAAAATCTCAGATTACAGAATTATTTCCAGATTCAAATATTCAATTTATTTTTGAAGACAAAGATACCTTGTGGTGTAGTATTGATGGAGTAAAAGTTTCATTTATTTCTCGCTTAGATATCTTATTAGAAAAAGTTTTGTCAATAAATGATTTTAATTTAGCACAAATAAAAGATTTGACTGTGATGAAACTCTCGGCAATTTGCTCAAGAGAAGAGTACAAGGATTATTTTGACCTAGCCTGTATTTCTATAAATACCGATCCTCGTTCGTGGAGTATGTGGTGGCAAGAAGTATATCCCAATGCCGACCCAATCAGCTACATGATTGCGCTTGGAGCAGTGAAAGATATCCCAAAAATTCCACTTGATATAAAAGATAATTTTAAAAGTATCGACACGGTAGCTATCTTAGAAAAAGTTACAAAAGAAATATCAAAATTTAGCTAATTCTTCACATTTGCATCAAAGATATGCAATAAAAAATGAAAGCGCCAAGGAGAGAGATTTGTATTCAAAATATAGATTATTCAAATACAAGCGCTCCCAATCCTATCTAGCACATCAACTTTGATGCAAGTGTGAAGAGAGGTTGTTGTCGCAACCTCTCACAAATTTAGTTATCGAGAATTTGATGCCAGAACCAATGACCTTTGGGTACTGGAAAAACAATCTCGATTCCATCCGGCATTTGGACAAAAATTTCTCCATCGCCATTTTCCAGAATTCTAAATTGTTCATCTGGAATATCAGAAATTTTGATATTTTTTATCCGGCCGGACTTTGTATACCATTCTCCAATTTTTTGAACAAAATGATACTTGTATTGCGTGTACACTGGCAGTGATAATGCAATTTTGTCTAAATCAACTATTTGTTTTTTCATATATTTTATTTACCCAAAGCCTCCTCTCTCACAAGCCAAAGATAAATAAAATATCAAAAAAAAATTTAAAGAACTATAACCAGCACTAAAATTTCTGCAGAAATTTTAGTGCTGGGTCCTATCAACCTTCCATTTGTAAAATGAAAAGCTGAATAAGAAAAATTTTATACTAATTTTGAATGTAACTTGATAAATAACTTAAATTATGTTATATTGGTAAGTATACTTGCCTAAATTATATAATTTGATATATTTATATTATGAACTTAAAACGCACAATAAAAGATCATATTAAAAATTATATTTTTAAAGGTAAAATCATAACTATCTATGGTCCACGACAAGTTGGCAAAACCACTTTAGTTAATGAAATTGCCAAAGCATACGGAGAATACGGTTACTTTTCGTGCGATGAGCCGGATGTGCGTGACAAGCTCACAAACAAAACATCATTTGAATTAAAGCAATTCCTTGGTCATAATAAGCTAGTCATAATTGATGAAGCCCAAAGAGTCGAAAATATCGGTATTACTTTGAAATTGCTTATAGACAACTATCCCGAAACTCAAATCATAGCTACTGGTTCATCTTCGTTTGAACTTGCAAATAAAATCAAGGAGGCGCTTACTGGGCGTGAGGTAGCCTTTCATTTGCATCCATTTACTTTTTTAGAACTTAGTCAATTATATCAAACACTTGACCTATATCGCCAAAAGGAAGAAAGAATGATTTTCGGAATGTATCCTGATGTAGTTCTAGAAAAAACCATACCAAAAGAAAAAATGCTTTCGCTTATTTCAAATGAATATTTGTATAAAGATTTATTGTCATATGAAGGTATTCGAAAACCAATGCTTCTAGAAAAATTGGCACGGCTTTTGGCCACACAGACTGGATCATTGATTTCTTTTTCTGAGCTTGCAAATACGCTCGATGTTTCTAAACAAACCGTAGAAAACTACATAAAGATTCTGGAGCAAGCCTTCATTATATTTTCCATATTACCATATAGTGAAAATGTCCGTAGTGAATTAACCAAAAAAAGGAAAATATATTTTTATGACACAGGTGTGCGTAGTGCGCTCTTGGAAAATACCACGATGCTCGACAGGCGTATTGACACGGGTTTTCTTTTCGAAAATATGATTATTTCCGAAAGAGTAAAATATTTATCCAATCAAGCAAGAAATGTTAAATTTTATTTTTGGCGCACTCACGATGGCCAAGAGATCGATCTTATCGAAATCGAGCAAAATCAAAAACGCGCTTTTGAAATTAAGTGGCAAAAGCCAACAAATTACAAAACTCCACCCAAATGGAAAAATAATTACCCAAATATTCCAGTTACCTTAATTCATAAAGACAACTTTTTAGACTATCTACTTTAATTTTTTCTATTTTCAATCCCACAAAAACTTTTGAATTATAAATATTATGATTTTCCTCACATTTGCATCAAAGTAACACAATAAAGGGATAGTGATACCCAAGAGAGAGAGATTTGTATTCCCAATACAGCGTATCGGAGATACAAGTATCACCAGACCTTTATCGCTCATTTTACTTTGATGCAAGTGTGAAGAGTTATACATACATATAGTTGCAAAAAAACCAGTTTTTTTGTATTATATAATTATGAATATACCAAGAACAAATAAAAAATTAATACAAGATGAACTTTTTAAAGGTCGCTTAGTTATAATTTTTGGCGCTCGAAGAACTGGAAAAACAACACTTTCAAAAGAAATTTTGAAAAATTATCCTGATATTAAATCTAAATATCTATCTTGTGATGAGCCAGATGTTGTACATAATCTATCAAATAAAACATCTACGGAGCTCAGAAATTATTTAGGGGATAATAAGCTTGTAGTAATAGATGAAGCCCAGCGTGTAGAAAATATAGGCATCACCCTAAAATTAGTCGTAGATAATTATCCAGAAATACAAATTATAGCAACTGGATCAAGTTCTTTTGAATTAGCAAACAAAATCATAGAACCATTAACGGGTAGACATGTAGATTTTTTTATGGGTCCGATAAGTTTAAACGAGGCTTCTTTTATATATGACAATATTGAGCTTAGAAGATTATCAGAATCCTTTATTATTTATGGAATGTACCCTGAAATAGTAACTTGTAATGATAGTAAAGAAAAAGGAATAATTTTAAAAAGAATTGTAAATGATTATCTTTTTAAAGATCTTTTTGTTTATGATGGCATACATAACACAAAATTACTTCAAGATTTGACCCGTATGCTTGCACTCAATGTTGGTAATACAATTTCATATGATTATCTTGCAAAAAAATTAGACTCATCTCGAGCAACAATTATAAAATATATTGATCTTCTAGAAAAAGCTTTTGTTATTTTTAAAGCAACACCATTTTATACAAATAAAGCTAAAGAAATAACAAAGCAATCTAAAATATATTTTTATGACACAGGCATCCGCAATGCCCTTTTAAATAATTTTGACCCTCTAGAACTCAGAACAGATTCCGGTGCCATATTCGAGAATTTTGTTTTCGCAGAATTTGCAAAATTAGAACATCCGAGTTTTTTAAATAATCCGCAATTTTGGAGAACAACAGATAAGTCTGAGGTTGATTATATAAAAGCGAATGCAGATACAACCCAGATTTATGCATTAGAAATAAAGATTTCTAAAACAAAATCCCCCACAAAAGCACCCCTTGCATTTAGAAATATTTATCCAGATGCAAAATTTGAATCAATAAATAAGGATAATATGATTGAATATTTTACTAAAAAATAATTTTAGTAATTATAATTTTCCTCACATTTGCATCAAAGCACATACAACAGAAAAATAAAGGTGCCAAGGAGAGAGATTCGTATTTCAAATATAGATTATAAAAAATACAAGCACCTCAAATCCTGCATAGCACATCAACTTTGATGCAAGTGTGAAGAGAGGTCCGAAAAACGAACCTCTTTCAAAATTTACAGGTCTTCCGTCACCAGTTCGAGCCGCATGACACGCACAAACTTGATAAATTTGTAATGACGCCCACTGAAAGAAAAAGTTGCATCTTTTGCATCTTTTATTTCAATAGTGTTTGCTTTAATCGGTTTGATACCAAGTTCAATCACTTTCGCTATAACTGAAAAGGGCGCTACCATTACAATTTCATCAAAATGATTTTCTTTCATAAACTGCACAAGTTTTTCTGCGTTTATGTAGGAATCATTACCAACTTTTTGTTCCAACACAATATCCTCTCCAAAAACATTTTGAAGTATTGGTATTTGGAATGCCATCGGAGTATGACGAGAAAACCAAAGAATCTTTTTTGCCATAATTATATGTTTCAAAAATTCTTACTCTTCCATGCGAGTAGCATACATATAGTACGAGGGGCAATATGTTTCCCTATAAAAAAACAATTCGCAATGAAACTTCTACGCCTAAGGCGTAAAAATCTCAATAACGAGGGCAAATAATCGAAATCACTTACCCCTACACAAATAACCCTATTCACATAACCCGTTATGATTCTTTACGCGAATCAATCGACTCTATTGTAAGAGCAGTTCACTTTTTTAGTTCACAGGGCTCGGATAGCCTCTGAAAATTTTCTTGGAGACAAGTGGCCATTCTATAGCCATTATCTCTTCCGGAATTTCAGACCATGAATTATAATCTTTCACAAGATTATAAACATGTGGCATTCGAACCTGAAGAAAACATTTGATACCATACAGGCAAAAACCTGCGGTACCAGACCTATCGTTCCTTACATCATTCAATGTAAGGATTAATGAATCCTTCTTTTTTCTCCTTTCAGCCAACTCAATGATTGACTTAAGGTTTCCTGTTCCCTCGATGTGGTTGGCAAAATCGCCAGACCACACGAACCAAGTTTTCCCAACCTGACACACATTAAATCCGCCAACTTGCCGAACAGAATGCGTGGAACGCGAAATTTCTTTTTTTCCATTTTCCCACCCCTCTTGTTGTAAACACAAAAGTAGGTTTGGGTGGAGTAAAAAGATCTTACCTTGACTAGTGTCAGGACCCCAAATGGCCCATTTGCCTAGTTTGAGTATATTATTCCAAGCGTATTGTAGCCTGGATTTCTCCCCAAACCATTTCGCAACGGTTAACGAGGAAAAGCAAAATGATTTTTGTGGCTGATTTTGCCACTCCAACCTTTTGGGTGGCAAAACACATTTTCGGCAATATGCCAAAAATGCTGGAGGTAAAATCTCCTCCACATTCCAGTCCACGAAGCCCTCTGTAATTAGGGCTTCTTTTATTTGGTACTCATCACTATCCCTAGTGTAGCGAGTACCCTGTGGACGGTAGAGAACATCATCAACCTTCCATTCGACAAGCTCATGATAAGCCATTGTTTAAAATGAAAAGCTGAATAAGAAAGGGGTAATTAAACCCCTTTTATATTTAACCCCTTATTTTCTTAATTACCTCTTTTATTTTTATAAAGAGGTCATCATATTCCTTGTTTGGCCCGGGGCCCATATAATCCCCAGTTATCTTTACATAAGAATCTATGGATTCTTTAACTGCTCCCTTTGAGCAGAGAAAGTATAAATTAATTTTTTCCCTAAGGGAAAAAATTTCATCCCTCCAGTTTCGTCAGGAATCGTACCGACAATCCTGAATTTGATCAGGCATTACTTTCCATACGATTTCGCTGTAGGATCGTACTATGTTTAATTTTTCCCCTAATTCTTCTTCAAAAGAAGTTGAGAAAATATTTTTTTTAAATTTTTCTAATAATTCCCCGAGTGAGGGATTATTATATAATTTTTGATGAAGATCTCTGATCTCCATATCATTTTTCGGAGATATTCTCCTCAAATAATATTCTGTTTCTATTTCTGTTTTAATAGAAATATCTTCAGTTAAAATTTTCGAGATTTCGATACGACATGTATCAAAATCAAATTTCGCATCTATTCCCAAAAAAAGATCCGAAATCAATGTTTCTTTTTCTTTCATCCAGAAAAAGAACGAGCCTGCCATTCTAGAATACCATTCTGGTATTCCAAATTTTTCTTTAGCTACAAATACATCATAGTCATGTATAAGACCACGGTATTTTTTTCTTAGCTCTTTTGTAAAGTCACCAACATTGGTTAAATAATCATACATCATTTTTCTACCCCGCTGGCTCGAGGATTTACTTTGATGCCAGAATTTCGCCACTAATTTTTCTCGGTAGGGGCACCTCAAAAGCAATATATCGAGTTGCTTTACTTTCGTGTAAATGTGTTACTATTGTTCGCACATACTATTACAATCCCACTTATTTTATGTCGGCGCGGTACACGACTTTAATTTTTATATAACCCACCATTTCTGCTGAGCAATATCAAATCACAAAAGAAATTTTTCTCTTCTTTTATGATCTGAATATTAAATTTTCAAAGTTCAACTTCTTGCCCCCGACCTAAACGTCGGGACTCTTGCAAAGATCTCTCTTTCTTTGCAAATTCCTTCGCAAGAAGGAATGTAGGGATAAATAAATGCCTTAAATTTTTTCCCCACATTTCTGCTTACGACTCTCTCCTTTCGTAATGTTCTAACTACATGGCTGGATACAATATTGGGAGGGTTAGGCCCTTTATATCCAGTGAATGTCTTTACAACAATTCTTTAACAGTTCTACAGCACTATGGTCCTCTCGCTTTTGGCAAAAGTAGTTACTGTTCTATATTGACTCATGCGACCAAGCAGTCTTGTCAGTATAGTGCGAACCGATGTTTATCACTTTTATAAATATTCTATTTACTCTCTCCTTTGATTTGAAAGTAAACTATTTATCTTGGGTGACTTCATCTCTCAATGTACTTAACTATCTTGCACACAGTATAGCAGGTTCTTGACATATTGTCAACAGTCATGTTACAAAATACAATTATATATGTAAAAATCCTTATAAAATAAGGATATGTGGATAAACTGTATTGTCATACTTGCATGACAAATATGAATATAGTATACTATTTGAGTGGGTGAGGGTAGTAAACCGTATGTAATCGTATATTGATGGGTGATTATCTGCTCGATTTAAGAATGAATAATAGTATTTCAAAATATAAACCTGGACTAAATAATAATAATCTTATATAATCTTATATAATCTTATATACAACAAATACAAGATAAAATGGATAAATTTAATGCAAAACTAAATAATATACCCCCAAATATCATCTTAAAACTCTCTAAAATAGATGAGCTTAAGGGTCGTTGGACTGAAAATACACAATTAAGTTATGATATTTTAAATAAACTAAAGAAAGCAACTTTAGTTACTTCGACTGGTGCGTCGACTCGTATTGAAGGCTCGGAAATGACCGACGATGAAGTCGAAAATTATATGCGGGGCATGGAAGTAACAAAGTTAAAGGATCGTGATAAACAAGAGGTCAAGGGTTATTTTGAGATATTAAAAAATGTTTTTGATTCTTACCAAACTCTTTTTTTGCGCGAAGGCACAATTCAAAATTTACACAGAGAATTGATGAAATATTCCGATAAAGATAAACTGCACTTGGGAGAGTATAAAACAAAAGATAACAAGGTTGCATTGGTTAATGAAAAAGGTGAAATTATTAAAATTATTTTTGATACTACTCCGCCATATCTGACAAAGATTGAAATGAATGAACTTATTGACTGGACACGAAATGCATTTGATACAAAAAACTTTCACCCACTTTTAATTATCGCAGTATTTATTATTGAATTTTTATGTATTCACCCATTCGAAGATGGTAATGGTAGGATGTCTAGGATTTTAACGAATCTTTTACTTTTACAAAATGATTATTCTTTTATACCTTATATTTCTCATGAAAAAATTATAGAGGAAAATAAAAATGAATATTATTTATCTTTAAGACAATATCAAAAAAATAGTGATAATAAAACTATTCTCCCTTGGATTACCTTTTTTCTTACCGTGATCGAAGGACAAGCCATTCAGGTGTTGGAACTAGCTAAGAATAATTATTTAGAATTTGATTTAAGTCCAGTTCAAATAAAAATTTGGAATTATATTAATGAACACAAAGAGGCTGGAGCAAGCGAAATGGCAAAAATTGCTAAGTTAAATCGAGCAACAGTAAACCAAGCATTGCAAAAGCTTATGCGCCTAAAGAAAATCAAAAAACTATATAATGGTCCAGCTACAAAATATCGTAAAATATAAATACTTATCCTGTTAGAAAATCAACTTACGGGAGCTAAAGAAGAAATATTATTATTTAAATTTTCTAATGGGATGGAAAACACTAATGAAAAGATTCTAATAGAGGCTGGGTTATCCGAGGAGCAGGCGCTAGTCTATGGCACGCTTCTTGATCGTGGCCCACAAAAAGCAAGCGCTCTGGCTACTTGGACAGGTATCAAAAGGGGCCTCATATATAAAGTATTGGAGCAACTGGAAACGATGAACTTAGTTGAGAAGAAAGGTGGTGAAGGTACAGTAGCACTATTCTCCCCCCTTCACCCAAGTAGCTTGATCAATATGGTAGAAGCACGCGCCAAATCGATAATGCTCACCAAAGAGACTCTCACCTATTCTCTTGGCGGCCTTGCCTCCAAATTCAACCTTCTCTCTGGCAAACCAAATGTGCAATTTTTTGAAGGCAAAGATGGTGTTGCAAAAGTAATTCGAGATAGCTACACGGCAAAAAATGAGATTCTAACTTATGCCGACAATGAAGCCATGAACAAGTACTATCCAGAATTAAACAAAGAAAATGTCACGATGCGTAAGAAATTAAAATTAAAAAAGCGTATCATTTCAATAGACACGCCATATATAAGAGAACTTGCAAAAAATGATGACCCCGAGATTACAGAGCGCCGAGTCGTTGAGAGTATAGATAGTTTCGCAACTGCAATGCAAATTTATGATGATAAAGTTACCTACATCACTCTTGATCCAAATAAATCAATTGGTGTCATAATAGAAGACGCAAGTATTTACAAAATGCACAAAACACTATTTGAAGCTCTTTGGGATAATGCTAAGCAGCTTTCCTTGTAAATTTCTCTGCTGGAATTCTAATTTCGTAATATTTTAACTCTCCATTTTCCTCTACATTTTTTATTTCAAAACCAATTCTTTCATAGTATGGTAATGTGCCCGGATTTTTTGCATTTACTTGTCCATAAATATCTTTCCCTAGAGTTTGTACTTTTTCTAAAACTGATGGCAAGAATTCACTGCCTATCATTGTTCCTTTTGCTTCGGATTCTGTATTGAGTGATTCTAAATACAAATTGCCATTGACGTCTGGAGTAAATGAACAGAATGCCACAATACTTCCGCCATGTTTTAGGACATAGAAATCTGAATTTTTGTTTTCGATAGTTTTAAAGAATTCATTTTTACGATTTTCAATTTCTTCT
>JADLCZ010000081.1 GCA_020846955.1 Candidatus Nomurabacteria bacterium | reverse complement strand
TTATGTGATTTTATTGGTAATCTTTTGCATTCCAATGGAAATGATTAACCGGGCTTCAAAACAAAAGACAAAAGACAGCATGAAGATGGCAATTTTAACACTGGTGATTCTTGTATTTGAATCAATTCACGTTTACTTTCCACCAGAAAAATTAGGTGGTGTAGAAGTACAAAATTATTTACTACAGTTGTTTGTGTTACCATTCTCAGCTTTAATGTTGATATGGATTCTGACCAAAAAAACAGAAAAACTTAGTTAGCTAAAAAATTAGTATACGCCTGAGAAATACGCTTTCTCAGGCGTATTTTCTTATTTAATTAAAAAAGTGAAGTCCGACTTCACTATTTTAAAAACTCGTTTATTATATTTTCTACTTCTTGAGCGTTATTTGTTTCCATTAATTTTACTCTCAATTCTTTCGCTCCTTGGAAGCCATTTACATATGCTTTGTAGTGCTTTTTCATTATTGAGAAGCTTTTAATATCACCGAGCAATTCCTCGTACAGTTTTGTGTGCTCTACTAATGTTTGCAACTTTTCTTTTATTGGAACTTCGGAAATTGTATAACGATCAGTACCCTGCCACTTCTTCATCCATTTTCTTGGCAGAATTTTTGCGAGTAGTATATTCATTTTCTTTGGTCTTTTGGTGATTACCCTATCGTGATCAAATATCCATGGATTGCCAAATACGGCTCGGCCGATCATGATTCCGTCACACCCAGTAGCTTTTGCAAGTTCATAACCATGCGCAATGTCTACGACATCTCCGTTACCAATAATTTTTGTCTTCACACCCATTTTGTCACGGATTTGTACTACTTCTCGGATGTGCTCCCAGCGGGCAGGAACTTTGGACATTTCTTTTCGAGTTCGAGCATGCACAGTAAGAGTCGCAATATCTTGGGCAAGCAAATGTGGTATCCAACTTTCAATTTCAATCTTGTTGTACCCCACACGAGTTTTGACAGATACGGGAATATCCTTGCCAGCATCTTTAATCCCATCTTTTGCTGCTTGGATAATTAATGTTGCGATTTCAGGAGTCTTGATCATACATGCACCTGCACCTTGCTTCTCTATACTTTTATCTGGACAACCCATATTGATATCAATACCATCGAATCCGAGCTCGACGCACAAGCGAGCGGCAATACGCATTTTGTCCGGATGCGAAGAGAAAAGTTGCGCCACAATTGGATGCTCAGCATCGGTATATTCCAAATCCCTTTTCAAGACTTCCCGCCCCGCACTTGCAAGGCCATCTGCCGAGACAAATTCTGTCCAAAAGACATCGGGCCCACCACCAGGCTCTCCATGCCGAGAACACTTGGCTATAATACGTCGAAAGGCTGGATCAGTTACATCTGCCATCGGTGCCAAAGCAAAAAAAGGTTGTGGCAATTTTTCCCAGAAGTTATTCATTATTTGAATTTGTACAAAACTTTATTATTAAAACGCAAATCAATATAATCTAATTTATCGAGCTTAGTCATAATCTCATTTTTAAATTCTGTTTTTTTCATTGCTGATGATAAATTGGAGAAAATAGTGTCTATATCATTGTCCTTTTTATACAATATCTCTGGTTCTCCACCATCTGGCCGCGCCTCAAGATGCAGTGAGTATCTATCTTCGTCATTCATTATTAAAGAAACTGGTTTAAATCCAAGCTCGGTAAGCTCGTCTGTAAATGCAATAATCTTGTTAAAATTTTCTTTATCCATTACATTCTGACCTAGAATATCTTTTGTATCATCAAGTGGCAAATAAAATTTGAAATAAATATTTCCAGAAAAATAAGGCGCTATGTCGAAAATATATCCATCGGAGTTTATAAAATAGCAATTTTCCCCCAAATCTTCTATCTTCTCTGGAATATTTGATCCACAATACATATATGATCCTGTGCGTTCGCCTATTTCTACCCTCAGTGTGTTTAATCCCTCAAGCTTGATAGAGAGATCCTGTATTCTTGGGAAAGTTTTTCTCAAATCTTTTTCTATATATGATTTAGGGTAGATGAAAACATTTTTCTTTGCAAATAAATATATATATTTACCGGCCAAATCCTCTTTGATTCGTTCTTCAACATTTTTGCTATCTATAATATGTGTGCCAGAAATTACAATATTTGAAATTGTAATTTTTTTGTAATTTGATAAATATGAAAGTCCTACAATAATTACGACAAATAAAATAAATAATAATATCGATAGGCGAATATTACGCTTTTTGCGCTTGTAAGCCATCTCGACTATCTTTGGCGATGTAGTGATGCCACGCTTGTCTTTGTACATAAAATTATTTAATTATATCTTTACCAAAATATTTTTGTAGAACTTGAGGAATTTTTATACTACCATCTGCTTGTTGAAAATTCTCTACAAGTGCTGCTGGTAATCGAGATGTTGCACATGCAGTATTATTTAATGAATGAGTATAATGCATTTTGCCTTCTGTGTCGCGATAGCGAATATTTAATCTTCTTGTTTGAAAGTCGTGGAAATAACTTGATGAATGAGTCTCACGATACTTATTTTGTGATGGCATCCATGCTTCGATATCATATTTTTTCACTTGCCCTAGACCCAAATCCCCACCACAGTTCACAACAACATGGTATGGGATTCCTAATTCTTGCATCATATTCTCTACATGCTTAGTAATTTCCTCATGCAAATCTACGCTCGTTTGATGTGAATCTTCACAAAGAATAACTTGTTCAATTTTATAAAATTCATGAACACGAATTATTCCCTTTGTATCCTTAGAATGACTGCCTGCTTCTTTTCTGAAGCATGGCGAAAATGATATAAACTTTTTTGGTAAATCTTTTTTATCCAATATCTCGTCCATATGATATCCCATAGTTGCAACCTCGGCTGTCCCTGATAAATATTCACTATCATTTACTTTATATAAATCCTCTTCTGCCTGTGGTAAATAACCAGTACCTATAAATGGCTCCTTACGAACGAGGGATGGAACAATCATAGGCGTATAACCTTGGCGAATAAAATAATCCAGAGCATATTGCCATAATGCAAAAAACAATTTCATTCCATCATTCTTAATGAAATAGCCACGAAAACCAGAAACTTTTACTCCTCTTTCAAAATCTACCATATCAAGACTTTCCATTAATTCAATATGATCTTTAATAGGAAAATCAAAAATTGGTATTTCGCCCCACTTTCTTACCTCTTGATTATCTTCATCTGATTCGCCTTCTGGTACTGTAATATCAGGAACGCTAGGAACTTTGAGCATTAGACTCTGCCACTCTATCATTGTGGATCTTAGTGCCTCCTCCTTTTCTTTCAAATCTTCTTTTATTAGACGCATTTCCTCAATAATCTGATTGCGTACAGCTTCATCCTTCTCGGTACTGATAGTGAAATTCATTTTCTTTTGCTCGAAGCGCAAACCCTCTACAATAGAGAGCATCTCCAGTCGCTTGTCGTCTATTGCAATAAGAGCGTCAATATCTACCTCGATATGCTTCTTCTTTGCACCTTCGGCAACAATGTCTTTATTTTCCCGTATGAATTTAATATCTAACATCTGTATAGTATATAAAAAAATGATATAATATACAAATTATGGAAGATATTGTTAAGTTAACAATAGAGGAATTTCCAAAAGCACTTTTGGAAATTCCTCAACCACCTACCCAACTCTTTATTCGGGGCAAAATGCCTCCGAGTGATTATGTTTATTTGTCAGTTGTTGGCTCACGCAATTTCACAACATACGGTCGTGAAATTTGCGAAAAATTAATTCTAGGATTAAAAGGTTATCCAATTGTTGTAGTCTCGGGCCTCGCACTTGGTATCGATACTATTGCTCACCGTGCAGCTCTCAAAGCTGGACTCATTACAATGTCGATGCCTGGATCGGGACTCGACAATTCTGCGCTCTATCCGAGGTCAAATATAAAATTAGCACAAGAAATTGTTGATGCAGGTGGATGCCTTGTTTCCGAATTCAGGCCGGATGAAAAGTCACATATTTATTTTTTTCCACAACGCAATAGATTGATGGCTGGAATCTCAAAAGCAGTGCTCATTATAGAAGCACAAGATAAATCGGGCACACTCATTACTGCTCGCATGGCAGTGGACTACAATCGAGATGTACTCGTTGTACCAGGATCAGTCTTCTCTGACAATTCCAAAGGCACCAACAATCTAATCCGCCAAGGCGCGACTCCAGTCAGTACAAGTACCGAGCTCCTCGATGCATTAGGATTCCAAATAGAAAAGCCAAAACAAACTGATGCCGAAAAATATGCCGATTGTGGCAAAGATGAAATGAAAATTTTGAATTTATTAAACGAGCCAAAAGAACGCGATGTGTTAACAAGAGAAAGCGGAATGGATGTAGTAAAAATAAATTCCCTTTTATCAATAATGGAAATAAAAGATTTGATAAAAGAAGAATACGGAGAAATAAGAAAAATTTAGACAAAAAGAAACCCGCCGAAGCGAGTTTGCTTTGGCGAGTTTATAATTTAAGAGTATGAACCTTTACCAACTGAGGTTAGTTCAGTAATCCTATCTGATTCTTCTTGCATTACCTCCTGATAAGAATTGGATTGGTAATTGATTTCTATTGCATCCCTTTGATCAGGATGTAAGTAATAAATCATATAGCACACAGTATCTCCTTCTCCCCATCCAAATAAACGCTTTTCTGTTGAAACAATAGTTTTGCGAATTAAGTGAGTAGGCAACATACCAATGTAAATGATTTCCTCTTCGTCAACTTCGGGAATAGCATCCAAAAAACTTTTCTTTTCTCTAAATGGAATCAAATTCATTCCCATCAACCCATGCCAGAAATAATAACGAGTTTGTTGATAAACCTTGTTTTCTGGCAGAAAACGAACCTCATCTACTCCATTTGTTTCTGTAGCCAAAAAAGTTTGATTGAGGTCAAATCTTTCATTTGAAGATTCAATCTCAAGGATTGGTTCATTAAAAGGATTGGTTTCCAAATAAGCTTGAATAACTGCTTTTCCTAATTTTGATAAACTAGTTTTTTTCATTTTTAAATGTACAATATTTTCGTCCAGTACCATAAGGACTTATCTTCTATCGTAAGAAGCAACCGAGATAATTTTTACTTTTCAGTTTTCCGAAAGGCATTCAGGATGTTTCTCTATTCACCCTATATCTACTAATTAAAAGAAGTAGCGCAACTTATTTTTATATTATAGCATAATTATAGCCTATATGTCAATAGCGAAAAGAGCTTCAAAATTAAGGTTAAATTTGTAGACAGATAGATGCTTGCATACATAGCACTATGCATGATATGATATGTATACAAAGTGCCGAGAAAGGCTCCGAGAAATCCCCGCTTTTGCGGGGATTTCGATTTTTACTTGCATTATTTATATCGATAGTTTATAATAGTCTCACTAGGCCTTCGGGCTCCGAGAAACACCCGCGAAAGCGGGTGTTTCGACGTTTATAGATTATCCCTTATTTTTTCCATTACTTTCTCAAACTGATCTTTGCCCAATCGAGCCAATTTTCTTGAAAGCCTTTTTGTACTGATTGTTTTTATTTGTGACAAAATAGCTGAACCTGTTCTTTCATGGTATTGGATTGTAATATGATGAGCATCTTCTCTGGCTTTACTGGTAATCGGAGCAACACGGACCATTTTTTCATTAAACACTTTTAATATAAGCACTGGCCGTTCAAACAATTCATTTTTCCCATCTTCTTCTGTTCCTACATTTACTCCAAGCGAACACCACCAAATTTCTCTTTGATTTGCAAAAGGTGTATTTTCACGCTCATTTATATTTTTCTTTAGTAAATTCCAAATATCAAAATCTTTCATATCTACATTATCTCAAACTACATATAAAAATACAAATCCTAATCACAAAATTTGCAAAAAATTCTCGTTTCGTGTAATACTGTGATTTATGAATCCCGTTAGAAGTCATATATGTCATTCAAGCTACGGGACTTATATTAAAATTATCGTAATATTTTGATTTTATTAATTTAAATTATGTACGAGAATCTAAAGATTCTCTACTTCTAACGGGATGAGATTATTAATTGTTGAATCACCAAGTAAAGCAAAGACTATTGAGAAGTACTTGTCCGCCAGTTCAGGGGCGGGTCTTGATGCGTGGACTGTACGAGCATCTGTTGGGCACGTGCGTGATTTGCCCAAGTCTAATAAGAAAGCAATTGATATTGATAAAGGATTCCTCCCCCACTACGAAATTTCAAAAGGCAAAGAAAAAGTTGTAAGTGAATTGAAACATTTAGCAGAAGGCGCAAAAGAAATCATGCTTGCAACCGACCCGGACCGCGAAGGAGAAGCTATCGCTTGGCATATAGAAGAGTTGCTGAAAGAAGACCCAAAAGGAAAGAGTACTTCCTACGGGGCAGGCAAAAAAATCAGTGCACCAATCAAGCGAGTGGTATTTCATGAAATCACAAAGGAAGCAGTTGTGGAGGCTTTAAAACATCCGCGTGATATTGATACGAATTTGCGTCGCGCCCAAGAGGCGCGACGCGTGCTCGATCGCCTCGTCGGCTACGACCTCTCTGGAATTATCTGGAAGAAAGTCCGCTATGGACTGTCAGCAGGCCGAGTTCAATCCCCTGCACTTCGAATTATTATGGAGCGCGAGCGCGAGATCCGTGCTTTTATACCCGAGCAATATTTTACACTCGAAGG
Organism: Candidatus Nomurabacteria bacterium; assembly: GCA_020846955.1. Lineage (GTDB taxonomy): Bacteria > Patescibacteriota > Minisyncoccia > Phycocordibacterales > UBA9973 > UBA8515. Next base: position 19,452 of record JADLCZ010000081.1, on the reverse strand, counting down.
ACTTTTCGAGACAAACAAAAAAGACAAGATTACACTTTCTTGCGTTGAAGAACCACGCGATAGAAAAACTGTTGACCAAATTATCGCTCTCGGAGAAAAAGAAAAATGGTTTGTCAAAGACATAAAAGCAAGTGAACAAAAGCGCCAGCCCCGCGCACCATTTACAACTAGTACTCTGCAACAAACTGCATCATCTCGACTCGGTTTCTCCCCATCACGCACAATGCAAGTCGCGCAGAAATTGTACGAAGCAGGATTCATTACTTATATGCGTACTGATAGTACGAATCTTTCGGCTGTTGCCCAACAACAAATTTTAAATATAGTCGAGAAAAAATATGGCAAAGAGTATGCAGAGGCTCATACCTATAAAACCAAATCAAAGAATGCCCAAGAAGCTCACGAAGCAATCAGACCATCACATGTGGAAAGTATGAATGAAGGCCACAACGATGAGCAAAAAAGATTGTATCGTTTGATCTGGGAGCGAACAGTATCCTCGCAAATGTCTGATGCTAAATTGATGAAGACTAAAATTATCGCCAATATTAAAAATGGTGACATTCCTGATTTCACCGCCAATGGCTCTCGAGTACTCTTCCCTGGCTGGCTCGCAGTAGATACCGAAGCTCGTGGTGAAGATGTAGAATTGCCATTAGTTGAGATTGGTCAAGATCTAAAAATGCTGGAACTTAAAAATACAGAGAAATTCACAGAGCCACCAAACAGATATACCGAGGCTGGATTGGTTAAAGAATTGGAATCTCGTGGTATTGGTCGCCCATCTACATACGCATCAATCATGCGTACAATAGAAGAGCGTGGGTATGTAGAGAAGCAAGGGCGTACATTGTACCCTACCGATACTGGCGACGTTGTATCTAGCTTTCTAGAAAATAATTTCGCTGAATATATCAGCGACACATTCACTGCCGACATGGAAGACAAGCTAGACGACATAGCCAATGGTGACCGTGAATATGTAAAAACCTTAAAAGATTTCTATACACCCTTCGTAAAAGATGTAAAAGAAAAAGATAAATTGGCAAAGGCTACAAATATGGGTGAGGCCGATCCAGACATGCGCGGTCCAAAGTGTGACGGTGATATGATCATCAAGCTTGCTCGGACTGGCAAATTCCTTTCCTGTGCAAATTATCCGATCTGCGTAGGAGCACGCAAAATTGATGGGACGGAATTGGAAGGTCCAAAAGATTTGAACAAACCTTGTCCAAAGTGTGGCACCGCAATCGAAAACACAGGTCTTGATAAAAATGGTAAGAAAAAAAGAAAAAGTACAAAAGTTGTAGAACTTGGTCGCTTAATGCAACGCGAAGGCAAATTTGGTGCATTTGTTGCATGTTCACGATATCCAAAATGTAAATATGTCGAGCAAGACGAAGAAGAAATGAAAAAGAAAATGACAGGTGTGCAATGCCCAGTTTGCCACAAAGCCAACATGATGGAGCGCCGAGGCCGTTTTGGGATATTCTATTCTTGCGCTAATTACCCAGAATGCAAAAATGCTATAAAGGCTAAACCAACAGGAAACATTTGCCCACTGTGCGACAGCTTGATGATGGAAGGTACAAAAACTATTCCCGAAAGATGTAGTAATAAAATGTGCAAGAACCACAATCCTCACAAAATAGGTGAAAATCTAAAGAACAACAAAAAATAAACTTTTTGTTATTTTGTGCTAATATATAAATTATGAAATACGACATAAAAGATATTAAGCTTGCAAGTGCGGGCGAGACTCGAATTAAATGGGCCGAGTTGGATATGCCCGTACTACTTGGCATCTCAAATGACTTTAAAAAGACGAAACCTTTCAAAGGTATCAATATTTCAGCCTGCTTACATGTCACTGCCGAGACTGCCAATCTTATGATTGCACTAAAGAATGCTGGCGCAAATGTGGCATTGTGTGCTTCGAATCCATATTCAACCCAAGACGATGTTGCAGCAGCACTAGTCAAGAATTACAATATCCCAGTGTATGCAATCAAGGGCGAGAGCAATGAAGTATATTTCTCGCATCTTAATGCTGTGCTTGATATCAAGCCTGACATTACAATGGACGACGGCGCAGACCTAGTAGGTGAATTACATACAAAAAGAAAAAATGATATCAAGAAAATAATTGGTGGTACAGAAGAAACAACAACAGGAGTTACAAGACTCAAATCTATGGAGAAAGAAGGTGCCTTACTATTCCCTATTGTCGCAGTCAATGATTCCATGACCAAGCACTTTTTCGACAATCGTTATGGCACAGGCCAATCAACACTCGATGGTATTATCCGCGCGACCAATAAACTAATTGCTGGATCTGTCTTTGTTGTTGCTGGCTATGGATGGTGTGGCAAGGGTCTGGCAATGCGAGCTCGTGGAATGGGTGCCAATGTTATAGTTACCGAGATTGATCCAGTCAAAGCACTCGAGGCATTTATGGATGGATTCCATGTTATGAAGATGACAGATGCGGCAAAAAAGGCTGATTTTATCTGTACAGTTACTGGCAATATCAATGTAGTTGGGGCAGATGTTTTCAAAACTATGAAAAATGGTTGCATCATTTCCAACTCTGGTCACTTCGACGTAGAGATTGATCTTGTCGCACTTGCAAAAATTTCAAAAAATAAAAAGACTCTCCGTGACTCTGTCGAAGCCTACAATCTAAAAGATGGTAGGACAATTTTCGTACTTGCAGGTGGTAGACTTGTAAACTTGGGCAGTGCCGAGGGTCACCCTGCATCTGTTATGGATATGAGCTTCGCCAATCAAATACTTGCTGTAGATTTCGTGTTAAAAAATAGGAAAAAGTTAAAAAATTCTGTATATGTATTACCTGAAGTCCTGGATAACAAAATCGCAATGCTCAAGCTCAAAAGCTTCGATGTAAGTATAGACAAACTTACAGACAGACAAAAAGAATATATATCAGGCTGGCAAGAAGGAACAAAGTAGCTCTATGGCAAAAAATAAAATAAAAATTCTGGTTTGTGGCTCTGTTGTAATAGACATTATTTCAAAGAAAAAATTTTATGGTGGTACTGCTGGTAATATTGCCTATGGCCTAGGACAAATGAAAATAAAGCCCCTACTCTTTTCTCTAGTAGGCAAAGATTTTGAAAAAGATTATGGCCCACATTTAAAAAAAATAGGAGTAGATTTGCAAATATATACTGATAAGAAAAATAACACTGCCAACTTCTCGTATTCTATACATGAGAAAGGCACAGCCAATGAAATCTGGAAGCCAAATGCATACAAAAATATAAACAAGCTCTCGCTTGTTGAAACGGTAGATAATAAAAAACTTAAAGATGTAAGTATTGCAATATTCGCGCCAGGTAATCCAGAAAGTACTTATAACCATTTGTTGGAATTCAAGAATTTTGCGCCAAATGGTATGGCGATTTTCGACCCTGGTCAAATGATTTATTTTTACTCAAAAAAACAATTCATTAATTGCATGAATCTATCTGATATACTCATATTGAATAGCACTGAATACGCAAAAATCTCAAAAACCTTGGGTACTGACCTTGTAAAATTTTTTAGTAACCTGAACATAACAATTATCAAAACAAATGGCGCAAATGGCAGCGAAATTTATAAAAATAATAGAATTACAAAAATCTCGCCCCAGAAACCAAAGATAGTTCTAGACACAATGGGTGCAGGAGATGCCTATCGCGCTGGAATGCTGTACAAACTATCTCAAAGTAAGTCAATAATTGTAGCCTGTAAATATGGAGCAAAAATTGCATCAAAAAATATTGAGTACATAGGTTGCCAATCATACAAAATTCCAAAAGAAATGATTATATAATAATCTTTGTATCAAAACGGTAATACGCTATACTATATGTATGCCGGATGTAAACCAAATTTTAAACCTAATACCCGAATTAAAAAACGGTGACAAAGCCTTGATAACAAAGGCTTATGATTTCGCCTACAAAGCGCACGAAGGTCAGCTCCGCAATAGCGGTGAACCTTATTTTATACACGTAGTAGAAACTGCCAAGACATTAGCAAATCTCGGCATGGATGCCAAAACTATCGCATCGGGACTCTTGCATGATGTTATAGAAGACACAAAAGTTACAGAGGATGAATTAAGAAAAGAATTTGGTGATGACATTATAACTCTTGTAAGAGGCGTCACTAAGCTCGGTACAATGAAATACCGTGGCCACGAAAGACATGTAGAGAGTTTGCGAAAATTCTTTATGGCTATGGCCAATGACTTGAGGATTTTAATAATCAAACTTGCTGACCGTTTACACAATGTACAGACTTTGCAACATATTCGGCCCGACAAGCAAAAGCGTATTGCTCTTGAAACAATAGAGATTCATGCTCGGTTAGCAGATCGTATTGGTATGGGTAAGCTCAAAGGTGATCTCGAGGATGCGAGTTTTCCCTACGCATACCCAAAAGAATACGAAGAAGTAAATAAATTGATTGCTGATAAATCAGAAATTAACAAAAAAGAATTGCAGACTGTCGCAAAAGACCTAAAAGCCGAATTAGATAAACAAAAGATTAATATTGTTGAAATCAACCAAAGAGCCAAACATAAATATAGTCTATGGCAGAAGCTCAAGCGTTATGATATGGATATAGACAAGATTTATGATTTGATTGCACTTCGTATTATTGTAGACAGTGTAGAGGATTGTTATCGAGTGCTCGGTATTGTCCATAGTATGTGGCGTCCACTCCCTGGTCGAATCAAGGATTACATTGCTAATCCCAAGCCCAACAACTATCGATCACTACATACAACTATTTTTACCGGTAATGGTGCTCTAGTAGAAATCCAAATCCGTACTCCCGAAATGCATGCTGAAGCGGCCTATGGTATTGCTGCGCATTTTGTTTATAAAGAAAAAAAGAAAAAGAAAAATCACAATGGCGAACAAAGATTCGAATGGATAGATCAGCTTCGTGACCTACACAAGACAGTCGAAGAACCAAAAAAGTTCATCGAGCATTTAAAGACAGATCTTTTCCAAGACCGCATTTTCGTCTTTACCCCAAAGGGTGATGTTGTCGATTTGCCATCAGGTTCGAGTCCTATAGACTTTGCTTATGCAATACATTCGGACATTGGCGACCATGCCCAAAGTGCAAAAATTAATGAAAAGATTGGTACACTTTATACTGTACTTCATAATAATGACGTAGTGGAAATAAAAGTCCAGAAAAATGCCAATCCCTCAAGTAAATGGCTAGATCATACCAAAACAACTATGGCCAAAAAACATATCAATCAATATTTAAATAAAAATAGTTTATTGCAAAAATTCCGTTCTTTTGCGAAATTCTAATCTGCCTTGAGTGTTTATAGAGAAAACTTCTTTATATTATAGAGGTCTGTTTCCTCTTCGTCGTTTTTGATTTCCTCTTTTGTACGGTCGTCTTCAATTTCATTTTCTACAACCACAACTTCTGAAACTGGTAAAGAATCAATAAATTTATTTATCATTTCATTTGGTTTGCGTCCTTCGATATTCTCACTACTTTTTATAATATTGAGAATTGTATCCAAATCTTCATTAGAGAAAAAATCAATTTTGATCTGCCCACCGACTTCGCCTTTTTCTATATGGACCCTTGTGCCCAATGTCTCTTGGAGCTTCTCTTCCATGGCTTGGATTTCTGGATCTACCATGTACTCCTTCTTGCGAACACGATCTGTAGCAATCTTGCGAGAAAGTCTCTCCGCTTCGCGCACTGTCATCTTGCGGAACATTATTTCTTTAAAGAACACAATCTGCTCCTCTGGCTTGTCAGCCAACATCATGATAGGTCGTGTATGACCCTCGCTAATTTTACCTTGAGATAGAGCGTCGAGTACTTCTTGGGGTAGTGAAAGTAAGCGCAAAGTGTTGGATACATACTCACGACTCTTGCCAACCTTGGTACCAATTTGCAAATGAGTAAATTTGAATTCTTCAGCAAGTCGCATAAATGCTCGCGCTCGCTCTACTGCATTGAGGTCTTCCCTTTGCAAGTTCTCTATAATTGCAAGCTCCAATTTGGTCATACTGTCGTCACCTACACGAATAACAACTGGTACCTCGCGCACACCTGCAAGCTTGCTAGCGCGTAGTCGGCGCTCCCCAGCAATCAATTCGTATTCTACTTCTACGCCATCTTCTTTTATAACTTCATTGCGAGATACTGTTAGTGGCTGGAGAATTCCGTATTGGCGAATAGAATTTGCCAAGTCAGAAAGTCGCCCATCATCGAATTCACGCCTTGGTTGGTAAGGGTTGGGCTTGATCTTGTCTACATCAATCCAGAATATTGAGTTTTCATATAGCTGTGCCATTCGACTATTTTAGCACAAAATTTTTGTAAATAAAAATTGCTTTTTCACTCAATTTTGAGTAATATACAGTTTATGCTCGGGTGGCGTAATCGGTAGCCGCGATCGACTCAAAATCGATTCTCGAAAGAGGTGGGAGTTCAAGTCTCCCCCCGAGCACAATTTATTTTATGACAAGGCACAATCTACCTTTAAAACAATATAAGTGGACACCAGATTTAGCTTATATAGTAGGCTTAATAGCTACAGATGGATGTCTTTCTCCAGATGGGAGACATTTAACTTTCACTTCTTGTGATTTAAAACTAATCGAAACATTCAAGAAATGCTTAAAATTAAACAACAAAATAGGTACAACCGACACAAAAGCACTTAAAATCCAATTTGGAGATATACAATTTTATAAATGGCTTTTATCAATTGGATTAACTCCTGCTAAATCACACACAATTAGAGAAATAAAAATTCCAAAAGAATTTTTCAGAGATTTTATTCGTGGACACTTAGATGGCGATGGGAGTATTACAGTATTTCTAGATAAACATAATACCTATAAAAATTCAAAATATATTTATAGAAGATTATTTGTTAGACTACTTTCGGCAAGCAAGGAACATATAATGTGGCTTCAAAAAAATATTATTGAAAATTTCGGGGTAACAGGCAGAATTCATAAAACAAAGGTATATGAACCAAGTAAAGTTCCATTATATATATTGAAATTTATGAAAAAAGAATCCCAGATATTCCTAAAACAAATATATTACAAAAAATCATTACCCTGTTTAGAAAGAAAACGATTAATTGCTTCAGAATTTTTATAAAAAACAGACTCAAGTGAGTCTGTTTTTTATTTGGTCATCACACTTTTATATTGCTAGATCTTGCTTGTTTAATTTTGCAAACTCTTCTGTGTAAGAATTTATTTTATTTTTGATATCCTCTCTAAAATTATTCTTAAGTTCTTCGCTTATCGGTTCTGCAATAGGCTCACCATTTATACTGCTTTTTATACGATTAATTTCATGTTCATCTTGTTGTTTGTTATAAGCAGATAATTTTTCTCTCCAAAATTTTATTTGGTCTCGTGCATCCTTAATCGCAACATCTATTTGTGCTTGTTTTTCAGAAGAAAGTGTCTTAGAAACTTCTGAGGCCAATGACACATCCCTTGAAATTTCATTATTTGCTTCCAAATTGGCATTCAAATCTATTGTTTCTTTGTTCATATGAGTATTATTACATTCTGACATTATTAGTCAACTATTTTATTATCTCTGGCTCTTGCTCAAGTGTTATGCCAAACTTATCAAATACCGTTTTTATTATCTGGTCACGGACAGATATTATATCTTCATAAGTTGCATTGCCGTTGTTTACCAAAACAAGTGCATTTTTGTTATATAGTGATAACGGACCAAAGTTCTTGCCTTTTAATCCAGCCTTTTCTATCAGCCAACCTGCAGGGACTTTTGTATGATCTTCATCTATTGGATAAATGGTCAATTCCGGATTATTATTTTTTAATTTCTTAGCTACATCTGACGAAACAATTGGATTTTTGAAAAATGACCCAACGTTAAAAATTACTTTTGGGTCTGGTAATTTGTATCCACGAATATGTATAATTGCATTTCGTATCTCAAGCAATGTAGGAGTGTTTATATTGTTTTGGATAAAATATTTCTTTACATCAATATAATGTGGTATTTCAGGATTCTTTTTTGATAATTTAAATGTCACTGTCAAAATTATATATTTATTCTTGTCTTCGTGTTTAAAAATACTATCTCTGTATGCAAATTTGCACTCAGTATTTGTAAGGGTCTTAATAACCTTATTTTGTATATCAAATACTTCTATAGATACAATGGTGTCTTTGACTTCCTGGCCATAGGCACCCACATTTTGTACAGGAGTTGCGCCCACAGTTCCAGGGATAGCAGAGAGTGCTTCGAGCCCTGAAAGGTTACTTACAACAGTTCGCGACACAAATATATCCCAATTCTCACCGGCGCCAACTTTTATGACTGCATAATCATCAGTATTTTCGATAATTTCAAATCCCTCAATCTCTATTTTGAGCGCCAATACATCAAGAACTTTGTCTGTAAAAACAATATTGGATCCACCACCAAGCATAAACAATCTGGTATTATTTTTTCTTGCAAATTCGATTGCCTCTGTGATTTCTTCTTTTGTTTTTATAATTGCAAAGTATCTAAATTGCCCACCAATATGGATCGTACAATAATCCTTTATATCCACATTTTCTTGGACTTGTAACATCTCATTAAAAAATTTAAATAATAATAATTCATATTTATTGCTTGTCACCGCTGATTTTCTAACGGGACAAGTATTGCTATTATATCATATATGATATATAATTGTAAATATGAGCAAAACAGATATACAAAAAATAGGCTATTTTATCAAGAAATTAAGGGAGCGCAAGGGTCTAACCCAAGGCGAGTTTGCGAAAGCATTGGCTACTTCCCAATCGGCTGTAGCACGTATGGAGAAAGGCGAGCAGAATTTCAGCACAGAATTATTGGCAAAAATAAGCAAAGTTCTAGAGCATCAAATTATATCCATAAACAATTCTATTGATTTCCAAATTGTCGGTGGCAAGAAATTGCACGGATCCATTGCTACCAATTTCTCCAAAAATGGCTCAGTTGGATTACTCTGTGCATCGCTATTGAATCGTGGCAAGACTACTCTTCATGGCATAGCCCACATAGAAGAAGTCCAAAGGGTGATAGAGATACTCGAGAGTATCGGTGTCAAAATAACATGGATCAATCAGAATTCATTAGAGATTATTCCCCCAAAAACTTTAAATCTTAAAAATATAAATATTGAATCAGCAATCCGGACTCGCTCTATAGTTATGTTTATGGGGCCACTTATACACCTCTTCAAGGATTTCTCACTCCCCCATGCCCAAGGTTGCAAATTGGGCAAGCGTACAGTTAGTGCACATATATATGCTCTCGAGCATTTAGGAGTCAAAGTCAAAACTACAAATGATAGTTACGAGGTTAGTAATAATAAATTGAAACCTGCCGAGATTACAATGTACGAAGCCGGCGATACAGCTTGTGAAAATGTACTCACAGCTACGTCGAAAATCGATGGCACAACTGTCATCAAATTCGCTAGTGCCAACTATATGGTCCAGGAAATATGCTTCTTCTTGGAAAAATTGGGTGTCAAAATAGACGGCGTAGGTACTAGTACATTGACAGTCCATGGTATAAAAGAAATCAATAAGGATATAGAATATACAAATAGTGAGGACCCTATCGAGTCGATGATGTTCATTTCAGCTGCAATTGCTACTGATTCACAAATCACCATCACGCGTTGTCCTGTTGATTTCTTAACACTTGAATTATACAAGCTTGAAAAAATGGGCCTCAAATACAAAATTTTGAAAAAGTATTTTTCTTATAACAACAGAACAAAATTAATAGATATAGAAATATTTCCTTCTAAATTAAAAGCGCCTACCGACAAAATTCATGCCAATCCATACCCTGGAATTAATATGGATAATCTCCCCTTCTTTGTACCAATTTGTATCAAAGCCTCGGGTACGACGCTCATTCATGATTGGGTCTATGAAAATCGTGCAATCTATTTCACCGAACTCAATCGCCTAGGTGCAAGCATCAATCTGATCGATCCACATCGTGTCTACGTCACAGGTGGCACAGAGCTCAAAGCCGCTCAAATAGTCTGCCCTCCAGCCCTGCGACCTTCTATGGTTATCCTAATTGCTATGTTAGGAGCTCAAGGTACCTCAATCTTAAGAAATGTATATATGATCAGTCGTGGCTATGAAGAAATAGCCGAGAGATTCAACAGCCTAGGCGCCGATATAAAAATCCTAAAATAATTTTCGTTAAATAAAAAATCTGGAAGTCTGACTTCCAGATTTTTTATTAGTTAGTATTTTGGTTTTCGGCTTTGGCTATGCTTTCTCTGCAGGTTTTGCAGGATTCGCCTATTGTTTGATTCCTATTAATTGCCAATGCTTTATTCCAAGGCAAGATTGATAGGAAAAATGACAAATCTGCAATTTCACGAATTATATATCCAAGTAAACCATAAATCTGTAGTGGGCCCATAGAAACTGCCGCCCAATGCCTACCCACAGGCACAGCATAGGAAACTTTTTGTGGAATATATACAGGCAATTTTTTATTTTTCATTTTGCAAGCTATAACATTTGCAATATATGTCCCATCATAAATCGCCGTCTGGGCAAGACCTGCATATTTTGTATTAGCAGCATCACCTATTATATATACATTCTCATAACCTTCTGCATGCAAATATTCATCTATAATTACTCGGCCATTACGATGCAAATTAAGTCCTGGAATTAATCCATAGAAATGATTTGTTTTGGACCCAGCAGTCCAAATGAGAGTGTTGGACTTCATGGACATATCTTTTGTAAGTATCTGGTCAATATCTTCTTTTTCTACAGAACGGTTCAAGAAAATGTTCACACCAAGAGAATGCAATTTATTATGTATCCGTGTCGAGACTCTTTCTGGTAATGTTGGCACAAGACGGCTTGATGCTTCGATCAGATCTATAGTCACGAAATTATTGTCTATGCCGTGCAAGTTTGCTAAATGTGGCATGTATGATGTAAGCTCTCCAACAAGTTCAACTCCTGATGGCCCACCGCCAACAACTACAATATGAAGCGATGCTACTACATCTTCTTTTTTTGAAGATAAATAGATATCAAATACTTTATGTAAATGCTTTTTCAAATTAAGGGCCTCGTTTATAGATTTGAATCCATAAGACCTTTCTTTTACACCTTCAATATTAAAATATACTGTTTCGGATCCAAGCGCTAAAACAATTTCATTATAATGATATGTTGAGCCACTTGATCCAGTAATTTTATTTTGCTTGAGATCAACTCCTGTTACCTCGTCGTGAATCACCTCTACATTTTTATTTTTAAATATTTCATCTAATGGTATACAAACTTCCAAAGGAGACTCCCCTGTAACAACTCTATATATCCTTGGGTAGTACTCAAAGTGGGTTTTGTTGGAAATTAATACTATTTTTTGATTTTTAAGTCTTTTTTTGGCTAAATCTAATGCACACCTAATACCTGCGAATCCCCCTCCTACAATGATAACTTTCTGTTGATTTTCTTCGTTCATTGATAAATTATACCAAAAAACCTTTAAAAACAAAAGAAATTAAGGTATAATGTCCTATATATAGTCTGTAATGAAATGGGCTATAAATCGTCATAGTATATGAAGTCCAATAACAAGCAAAAAGATCTATATTTAAAAGCCTACGATGACTATAGCGACGGACTTTTTAGATACGCAATGTTCAAGACCTCCAATAGGGAGCTTGCTCTAGATATTGTCCAAGATACATTTACAAATGTATGGGAATATATAGCAAAAGGGGGCAAAATAGCGAACATTAAAGCATTTTTATACAGAACACTAGGCAATAAAATAATTGATTCTTATCGCAAGAAACAATCCGAATCCCTAGACAATATGATTGAAGCTGGGTACGACGTTGGATTTGACGATCGCTCAAAAATGGAAGAATTTCTAAATGGTGAAAAGGTCTGGGAAAAAGTTTCAGAACTCCCAGAAGCACATATAGAAATACTTACACTCAGATATATAAATGATTTATCAATAGAAGAAATTGCTACTATGCTTGATCAATCAGAAAATAATGTATCTGTTAGATTACATCGCGCATTAGAGAAATTGAAGGGTAAAATTTAGTATATGAAAAACACAGAAAAACAATTACGACAATTACAAAATATCCGTATGACAGAGATGGAGCGTATTTCTATGCGTACCAAAATTATCGCTTTTATAGAGAGTACTTCCCCATCAGTTTACCAAAAAATTCCAAGTCCATTTATGATGAACTTCTGGAGCCCAGTATTTGTCGCAATGGCATCTATTGTCTTTGTAATTTTTGGTGGTAGTGCTGTGGCTTACAATGCATCAAGTTCCCTACCTGGTGATCTACTTTATAATTTCAAAGTACATGTAAATGAGGAAGTTGCAGGAATATTTATCAAATCTCCTTTAGAAAAAATCACTTTCGAGCAATACCGTGTGGCCAAGCGCATAGAAGAAGTCAAGAAGTTGGCTACAGATGGTACCCTTACAGCCGAGAACGCTGCAATTGCTGAAAAAAATATAGATAACCACATTGCAAAGATAGACGAAAGTGCCAAAGCACTAGCAGCAACTGATCCAAAAGAATTTGTCGAAGCAGCCAAGGGGCTTGAGCCAATACTCGACGCTCACGAAAAGGATCTAATAGATTTAGTAGAAACAGCAAAACCAACCAAAGAGGTAACAGATATTCAAGTTGTTTCTACAGAAAATCAATTAATAAAAACTAGTGTTATTAATACTACTACAGAAACAAAAGCAAATATTGAACCAACGATAGAGACTAAAAAAGTTGATGACAAGACTCCAACAATCCAAAAAGCTGAAAATAAAGTAGTAGACAGCATAATTTCAAAGGTTCAAATAGAATCTGATATCCTTCAAAAAATAGCTGAGCCACTACTCGATAAAAATGTAGTAAAAGGTGTTGTAAAAGATACAGTAACAAAAACTGAAGTAGAGAAAGAGATTATCCCCGAAGCAACCAAGGTTATTCAATAATCTTTATATCACTTGCATTAATCCCACCAATCTCATCATGATCGAGATTGGTTTTTTTATTTGCAAAAACAATAGCTGTGACTCCAAGAGCAATAATCACAACTAACCCGAGTATTGGTAAATAATTATTTGGTATTTTTTTATCACCTAGTTTTGCAGTAATATTATTTAGGTCAATTTCTGAATTTGAATTTATTTTTTGGTTTTGATAATTTGAATTATAATTATTTGAACTATTCTTTACTTTATTTATAGGTAATTCTATATTTTTCACAGATGGGTATGTACTAACCAACGATCCATTAGGTGCATATAGATACAAATGCTCAATATCTGTTGTAGAAAAATGGGTAGCCTTTGATGACAATACGATACTCTTATTTGGCAAAATCGCCATACCAATTGGCAATTTGAAGCTTGTACTATTTGAATTCAATACCCAACCTGCAAGAGACATTTTGTTCTCGGACTGATTCTTGATCTCAACATATGGGTCACTACTATCCCCAACTTTTACAATAAACAACTCCGGATCAACAACGGATATTATCATGCTGTCTGTTGCTATTGGCTTGGTGCTTAAGGTAGATTCGTAATATGTAAGAGTCAGTACATAGTCCCCAGCATATTGGTACGCATATTCAAACGGTTTGTGTACTGATTCCTCATAAGAGAAGCCGTCACCGAAGCTCCAAACAAATTTACCCGAATCCAATTTTTCTTTTTTGTATCCTATGGTACTTGCTTCTATTTGGAATCCTATACGAGTCGATACATTATTTTTTGCAATAATTTTTGTTGTAATTACTCTTGGGGCCTCTGGTGCGACTACTTTTGTTTTGTCTGTACTTGAGCTTGATGTTGTATTTGTAGATTCTTGATTTTTGTTTTGGTCACCATTATTACTATCATCATTTTTTGTATTAATTCTACTAGGTGTCGGGTTACTTGCTACCCATTCGCCGTCAATTTTCTGCAAGGATTTGCCATCACCATTTGCTCCCATGTTTGAATTATAGTTTACTGTATTTACAACATTGAGATCAGGATCTTTTAGGCTTATAACCTCACCTTCATTATTTAGTCCTGTCCAACTACTATCATATATAGTTCCTGAAAAATCAGGATAATCTAAACGGAATTTATCAGCATTTTGTACTATAACTGCATAAGAATTGGCACCAAGGGTCGTATTCCCTGCTAATGTATGTTTAGTATTGTCAGAAAAAAAATACCATTTATTAATATCAACGGCAGATGAACTATTATTATAAATTTCTACCCATTCACGGTTTGTATCTGTACCAGATACATCATACATTACTTCTGTAATTTCAATCGACGCGAATGTGTTTTTCGCAAAAAATATTATTATAACTATTATCAATATTTTACAAAAATTTCTCATATACTACTCTAGGACTTTTTTCAACACCTCTTCTGGGACTTCTTTTGTAGGCTGGCTTTTCTCCCAAACTTTTTTATCAACATTTACATCCTCTTTTTTCTCAGGTGGTATTGGTACCTCAACCTCTTTTACAGAAGGTTGCGTAACGGGAGCTACAGGTGTATTTTCTACCTTTAGTGTTACATCTTTTAGTGGCTCTGTAGTAGTCTCTTCTACGACGGCAGCTGATGTTAATCTTATTACAGGCTCTTTTGAGCTCAATGTTTGAGAAAAAGCATTTTTTAAAATATTCATTTTTTCAGGAGATGCCTCTTTGCTCGGGATAACAGGTGCTTGTGGTGGAGGTGTAATTTTGTTTTGGTTTTGGAAATTTGGTTTGTCCAGAGGTTTATTAATTGGCTTCTCTGTAGATTTCTTTAGAGAGTCGAGCGACATTGGAGCTGGTGTTTCCTTTTTTACTTCTTCTATTGGCAGATCTTTAATGTTATCTACACCATTACCATTTTCCATTCCAATTTTTTGTAGGAGCCCTTTGAGTAATGGTGAAGGACCTGACTTTTTCCGCTCAACTGGTTTGTGTTGGAAATTATTCTTCGCACCATTATTATTTGGTGTATACGGTGTTTTATTAAAATTAGCGTGACTTAGAGTACTTGCTGGTGTGGTATTTTGTATTTGGCTGAAATGCTTCGGTGGTATACCCTTGATACTGTCTGATGTGAACTCAATACCAAGCGCTGCGAGTGGTGCTGAATTCGCTTGCTCTTGTTTAAATGCCTTTGGAGCAATGAAGCCTTTTTCGGCTTGTACTGTACCGTCTTTGATTTTTAACAAACATTCCTTGCAGTACACAGGCTTGCCAGGAGTCGGCTCAAATGGCACCATGATTTCTTTTTTACAATTATTACATTCTGCTTTAAATTTGGAAATTGTACCATCTGTTGACTGTATCATACCACTCCAATTATTGATCTCATCTTCTACTTCTTGGCGACTTCGTGTATACAATCGACGTGAAGATTCAATAATCTTCTCCTTCACATTTGCCTCTACATCAATCTTGATTGGTGGTAGTGTTGTTGCAGAGAATGGTCGACTGGTAATACCGTCGATCATCAATTTCAAATACACATGATAGTTCGGCAAATTCACTAGATCCTGTGCCATGAATTCCGGCTCAAATTCCTTCTCGAGGAATTCTGCATCATCGGCTCCTACGCGGAATATTACCATTGTACCCACGTTACCGAAAACAGCATCACGAACTGCAGTACTTTCTTTTGTCTCAAGTTGTGCAGTATATTGGTGCGCAATAATCAAGTTGAGTCTGTATTTACGCGCCTCGGATAGAATATTGGCAAATGCATCTGTCGCAAAGTTTTGGAATTCATCCACGTATAAATAGAAATCTTTACGATCATTTTCTGGTATACGCACACGCTCCATTGTTGCAAGCTGAATCTTGGTAATTATCATACCTCCGAGCAATGCTGAGTTGTCTTCACCTACGCGACCTTTGGAAACGTTGACGAGGAATATCTTGCCCTCGTTCATGATGTCGAAAATATTAATTGTAGATTTTGGTTGCCCAACAACATTACGAATAATAGAAGTTGAGAGGAATTGCCCTACTTTGTTTTGAATCGGGGCAATAGCTTCGTTACGGAACTGGTCACGCCATTGTTCGTATTCATGAACCCAAAAAGCCTTGACCACAGGATCCTTCAAATTCCCAATCACCATCTGACGATAATCCTTGTCCACAAGCATACGCGGAATACCAAGGAGCGTAGTACCAGGAGTGTCTAGAAGGGCTAAGATAGCATTGTTGAGGATGTATTCCATACGACTACTCCATGCATTGGCCCAAATTTTAGTAAAAATTCCCATCAATCCAGATGCCACCAAGTGTTTGTATTTAGGGTCATCGAGCTGGATTACATTGAATCCAATGTGATAGTCAGAGTCTGCAGGGTTGAAATAGATAACATCCTTAACACGATGCGGTGGAATCAATTCGAGGACTTCTTCCACTAATTCTCCGTGTGGATCGACAACACAAAGCCCATCTCCGTTTTGGATATTCTGTGCAATTAGATTCGAGAGTAAGACAGATTTACCAGTACCAGATTTCCCAAGTACATACATATGCTGACGCCTATCTTTGCGCTTAATACCAAAAACCTGCTCCGTATTACGAAAGTTGGTTTTGCCAAAATATGTTATGTCTTTGTTATAAGGTATTGGGGTTTCCATATCTTGCTCCTATTATACAATATAATGCAAATAAATCTAATATTTTTTGCGCAAAATAAGTATACACATTATAATCTCGAACACTGTTAAATATAGAGGGAAAATAAGTACTCCGTATGTAAAATCTCTTATAGCAAAAAGTGCAAAAACTGCTCCGAGTGCAAATAAAAACCATGTCCAAAAATTTTCTGAACTTGGATCTTTATAAGTCTTTCTTATTGTTGGTAATGCTGTAAATAAATCACTAACTAGACTCAGTGTAAGAGCAATTTCAGCTTGGTGAAAAACTACATAAATAATAATTGCCACTATCGCAATAAATAAACAGAAGTAATCAAATTTTGGAAATCCTCTTTTCCAGTATTTAAATGTTAAGAAAAATATTATCATAGGGCCAACGAAACTAATCAATGCCAACGGCAAAGTCTCTTTTGCACCCACCCCAATATAAGTAATAAATGTAGCAAAGCCGAGAACTGCCCAAAGAAACCAAGAAAATGGGTGTGGTTGAATTTTCTTTTTATAAATAGAAGTGATATATGGTATATAGGCAAAAACACTCAATAGTCCTGATATAATTCCAATAATAGTATAATTCGTCATAAATTTTCACTTTACCAAACTAATCCCATGGGTTTGAATTGGTAAAGTCATTAATTACTACATTACTTCTTGCTGATAGCAACTTTCACAATAAATAATCTCTGGTCGATCTGGGGCAAATGAGGATTGTACATCTTTGCCACACTTATCGCATTGCCTTTCATATAAATATGGCTTATTAAGTAAATTCATACGAAACATGTGACGACAATCTGGACATTGGCGTGGAACAGGTATACCAAATCGCTTTAACAGTTGTAGTTCCCCTGCCACAATTTTATAAAATTTACCACAGTTGCATTTAATGATTTCTTTTACAAATTCATCTTGTATATCATATATACTATCCGGAATATCATCTAGCATGACGGTTTCTTTGTAATCTAATTTTTTAGGTTCAATATATTTAAATCCATTTTCTAAAATATGCTCTGTTGTTAAAGGAAAATATTCTTGAGCAAAAGATTCATTGTATGCAAATGGTGCCAAATCATACGGCATAAATTCCCCATATTTCCATATCCTACCTTTACTATCTACATAAGGATTTTTCTCTAAATCCGAAATAATTTGTTCACGTAATTTAAAATATTCCTCTTTGGTATATTGCTTGTTTAAAATACAATATTGTTTCTTTTTTAAATTCACACAACCGAAACAATTACTGCAATTAATCACATACATTGAGTACTCCACATCTTGAACATTATTCCAAACTGCAGAAGAATATTTAATTTTATTTGCTCCTTCCCCTACTGTAACTGTATCTATGCAAAGCTCTACTCCATTCCCCCATTCAGAAACATCATAATTATCCTTAAATGTAGACATGGTAATAAACTGACAATACGCACTATCTTCTATAAGCTGACATCTATAGCATTGTTTAGCATTTTTTGCATTTACAATATAATCCCCCGTAACATTTGTATTCATGCGACCATGCACATATCTATAAGGGAATTTATTCCAAAAGTCATATATATGTTCTCGGATTTTTTTATGACTAGAATATTTATCTAATTCCATTTCTTTTATTTTTTTATCATATTCTTCTTTACTATATGGCTCATTATAAATATGATGACTTTTTTTACGCAAATTCACACATCCAAAACAATCATTGCACCCTACACAATCCTTTGAATACCAAACATTGATTGATTTAGTGCAATTTTTTGAGAAAAATGCTCTAGAGCTTCCACCACCACCAATTGACCCATAGAGAAGTTCTGCTGGCCCCACCATCGTAACATCACAAGAATCTTTTACATTCAAAAGGATATTACTATGATAGACATTCTCACAATAATCGGCAGTTGTTATCATGTAACAATTTTTACAATACGCTGAATGATTTACATAATCACTATTTTCAAGGGTTAGAAAACTTGAAACTTTATCCATAAAAGGAGCTTTTGTTTGCAATTCCTTCATTTGTTCAAAGAAATTTTTATTCGGGTCATAATCCAAATAGTAATCTCCTGTATCCCAATCGTCACCCCACCAACATTTACTACAATATACTTTGGATTGTTTATCGGGTGAGAAAATTGAAATTGTTGAATTTTTACACAAGTCACAATTGCGTTTATAGAGTGTACGCTCATTACGGAACATAAACCGTCGTTGCATCCGGCAAATGTTACAAAATGTCGGCGCAGGAACATTCAACTTGCTATAGAATG
Organism: Candidatus Nomurabacteria bacterium; assembly: GCA_020846955.1. Lineage (GTDB taxonomy): Bacteria > Patescibacteriota > Minisyncoccia > Phycocordibacterales > UBA9973 > UBA8515. The sequence continues at coordinate 432 of JADLCZ010000081.1, read as the reverse complement.
CAAAGTCATCCGGATCTATATTAAAATCTTTCTTACAATTTTGACAATTTCTAGTTTCTGAATTCATAATTCAATTATAACATTAAAATTTACAGGGTAAATATAAACATTTTCCACGGCCGTAGAAAATGTTTATATACTACATAACTTCTTGCTGATAACAACTTTCACAATAAATAATCTCTGGTCTTTCAGGAGAGTAACTTGTTTCGAATTTATTTTTACAACCTTCTTTCATACAAGATCGATGCCAAAGTTTGGGTGGATTTATAAATTTATAACGGTCTAGGAATCTACAATTGTGGCATTTGTGGGGTAATGGTAAACCAATTCTTTTGTAGAATTGCAATTCAATAGGCACTATCCTATATGCGCGCTTGCATTCAACACAAGAAATAATTTCTTTTGTAATATAATCCGTTACATCACTGA
>JADLCZ010000080.1 GCA_020846955.1 Candidatus Nomurabacteria bacterium | reverse complement strand
CATTTTAAATTAGTTTCTAGGTTCTAGTGACTAGGTTCTAGAAAAGTTATTTGTTAATAAGACGCTCAAGACCTTGTTTGAAAATGAAATCAAAAAGTCCTAAATAATAAGCAACCAATACAGATACCAGAATCACAGCCACAGTAAAACCGATTGTTTGCTTGCGAGTTGGCCACTTCACATTATCCATTTCCACCTTTGTTTCCTTGATATAATTTATTATTTTGTTCATAGATTGGTATATTTTACTTCTATTAAAAAACACCCCGCGGGTGTATATAAATAGATAGTACTCCTTTTGTCAAATAAAGTCAACCCGGTAGTGAATTTTTGCCAATGCACCAAGAGCGCGTACTCTGCACTTTGGCAAAATCTACTAACCGGGTCAATATTGAAAAAACCCTCTAAATAGAGGGTTTTTTCAATTAAATCTATTTTATTTCGTAAGTAATTGTAACGCTTGAGGTAATCTTGTTCTCCCCTTTTGGTAATACTGGAGCGGGTACACTTGATACCATTGCTTTATCCATCATTACCCCTCCATACATCATAGAATACCCACCACCATTCTCAGAGAAGCTTACTACATCACCGAGCCTTACATGCAATTCTTTTGCTAATATTTTTGCTTTTGTACGAGCTTTTTCAATTGCTTGGGAACGGGCTTGGTCGCGTAATGCGTCTTCGTCATCTATACTAAAAGTGGGTCCAGAAATATTTGTAATTCCTAAGTTTGCCAATCCTGTACGAACTTCGTTTGCATTGTCTGCATTGCGAATCTTGATAGTGATTGATTGAGTAGCAGTATACCCTACTATTACCATCTCGCCTTGTGGGCATGGATATGTAATACAGTAGATTTGATTATTTTTATATTTTGGATTTACGCCACCATACTGGGACTTAACATCCTTGTCCTCAATCTTTTGGTCTTTTATATATGTAAGTGTTTTGGTGACCATTTCATTTACTAAATTTTGAGCTTCTTTTGATGTCTTGCCCTCTTTTTCAATACTTAGGTTAATAACTGCAACATCTGGAATTGCCATGACGTCAGCATCTGCTGTTACAGAGATAGTACTTTGAACTTGCCCATTCTTCCAATTATGCTTGCCCTTTACTTGATTAACAAACATTGCTAATACTAATAAACACAATAGTGCAACCAATATTGTTGTGACTTTGATAAATTTTTTGTTTGTTGTAATTGTTTCCATAATACCATTATAGCATAAATGCTACTTATTTAAAATATCGCTTGTAATGCTACCATCTGTCATAAATATTGTTCTATCTGCAAGTTTGGCATACTCTGGCTCATGTGTCACCATAATAATAGTTTGGCCTTCGCGGTTTAGCTCAATAAAAGCATTGATCACTTGCTCGGATGTTTCAGAATCCAAATTAGCAGTCGGCTCGTCTGCAAAAATTATTTTAGGGTCGTGAGCTATTGCACGTGCAATTGCCACTCTTTGTTGTTGTCCACCAGACAATTGGCTTGGTAAATTATTCATGCGATCTATTATGCTCAATCTCTCTAAAGCTTTCTTTGCTTTATTCTCTGCTTCTTTTTTATCATACCCTTGCATTAGAAGTGGCAACATTGTATTCTCCAAGGCTGTAAGTGTCGGCAATATCGCATAATCCTGGAAAATATAACCGAGGTCATTGAGTCGAGCAATAGTACGATCATTTTCAGAAACTTGAACATAATCTATACCATCAATATAGACTTCCCCATTTGTGGGTATATCAAGTAAACCCAATTGGTATAACAGTGTTGATTTGCCAGACCCTGATCGCCCAGAAACTGTTAGGAATTGACCTTTTGGTACAAAAAAAGTGACATTATTTAATGCGATTATTTCTTGGTCACCATTCTGAAACTTTTTTGTTAAATTTTTTATATTTATCATATTATCTTCCTAAAATTGCGTTTAATGTATTTTGCTTTATTACAATATGTGCTGGTATAAATCCGGCAATCATTGTAGTTACAAGCAAGATGAAAGCTCGGTATAATGTCCCAGGTAAAGTGGCCACAAGTATACCGTCAGAAAATGGGAAATTGATTGGGTGTAGTGCAAAATATGGTTTAATTAAAAAGAAAATCGAAACCATACCAAATATAATACCTACCAACGCATAAATCACAGCTTGGTAAATATATGAATACAAAATTGCTTTGCGATTAATACCTATGCCTTTTAGAATCCCAATATATCTCCTTCTGGTGATAGCATTAACAAAAATAACAATAAAAATTGTTATGGAAGCTACAACTAAACCTATTCCCGATATTGCATTACCAAGTATACCAAATGTTACTTTAATATCTTTTAAAAACTTAGGGAAAGCATCCTCTGCTGTCTGCACGCGTGCATAATTATCTACACCATTATCAATTAGATACTGCTTTATTAAAATCGGATCAGTGTTTGGCAACAATTGAATTGCAATCTTGCTCGCATTGAAATCGTCTCGGCCTATCATCTTGCGAACCTCACTGTCCAATGCTACAACTGAGGTATCAAAATCATCTACCTTGCTTGAGATAATTCCTTTTACAATATACTCTTTTGATTTATTGTCGACTGTGACTTTTATCCGAGATCCTATAGATACATCTTTTAATGTTTGGAATCCTGGGGCCTCAATTGGAGTAAATTCATAAAGCAAATTTTTCCCTATTAGAATGCTGTCTTGATCTTGTGGTGTTAGATACGATCCTCGGACGATAAATTTTGAAATTCCTGAAAATTTTTCTTCTTGTATTGGATCAATACCTAAAAATGAGCCTCCGGCTCCGTCACGCAACTCGCCTGGCTTGATTGTCGAGCGGTAATTTGACTCGAAACGTGCACTACCAGAATACCGGACTGTGTGATTTTTGTAATTTGGAATTGTCTTGACTATACTAACTACTTTTTGTGTGTCGAGAATATATGCACGATTCAAAAACGAAGTAATCACTACATCACCAATAGAATATCTCTTCTGCGCATCTTCAGACCCTTGAATCAATCCTACCAATATACCAGAGACAACAACAAGATTTAAAAAAGTAAGTGTCATAACTGCCATAATAAGGGTTGTGGTCCAAATATTTGCACGACGTATATCACGCTTTGCCAAAAACCAACCAACCTTTATGTTTTTTAAAAAATCCTTTTTAAGGTCTGAGATCCATTTCATATTATTTCTTGTTGATTACTACCACACTATCCCCTTCATTCAAGCCACTTTGGATCTCTACTAGATTCCCATCACCGATCATTCCTGTTACTACAGGTACTTCTTTATATAATTTGCGTTTATCATTTGTAATTAATTGCACGATAGATATATTATCAACTTTTTTTACTGCGAGTAACGGTATAGCGAGTACATTATTTTTGCTTAAAATATCCACGGTTATATTTGCATTCATTCCTGGGCGGATTATTGGATTCTTGTCTTTCAACGCAATTTTTATCTTGTAATTTACAATACCATCAGTATTGTTTGAACTTGGGTCGATAGAAAAAACTTCGCCTTTAAAGATTTGGTCTGGCCCAATAGAATCATAGGTAATACTGACAGGTTGACCTATTTTTACAATTGCAATATTTGCTTCATTTATATTTGCTTCTAGATATAGATTGCTGACATCTTGAAGGATCATAACCTCTTTAAGTGACTGTGCCAATTCACCGAGTTTAATATTAACACTTGTAATAGTACCAGAGCTTGGTGCACGGAGTAATGTATTTTCGTATTTCGCATTTGCAGATTGCAATTCACCCTCTGCAGAAAGTATGTCGGCTTTTGCTAAATCAATATCTGATGTACGAGCCGAGGCCTGCTTTATATCAAGCTCTGCCTGACGCTGATTGACCATTGATTGCAAACTTGAGAGAACTGTATCCCTTGTTTTTTTTGCATATTCATAATCATTTCTCGCAGTAATAAGATTTGTCCCAGAATTTGTAGAAGAGGTGGTAGATAAATATTTATTTTGGGCTTCATCAACAAGGACATCTTGTTGGATTTTTGTATTTGTATACTCTGTCTTTGCATTTTCTAATAAAACTTTTGCCAATGCGATTTCAGAATCAGTACTACCTTCTAGGATCTTGTTATACTTTGCTTGAGCCAATGCGACAGCTGCGCGCGCCTTTGTTAGGCTTGCCAATTCTGTACCCTGGTCCATTGATGCCAAAATTTGGCCTTTATAAACATGGTCCCCAACAGATACATTTATAACTCTTACAATTCCTGTATTTGTAAATGATAAAGATAAATCAGTTTTTGATGTTACTTGCCCTGTAGCTAATACAGTTTTTGCAAGATTAATTTTTGCTACTTTTTCTGAAACAATATTTGCACTATTATCGACTGGTCCAAACTTTTTATACCCAATAAAAATTACAAACAAAAAAAGTACAGAAAAGAAAATCTTTCTCCTTGTTGACCAGGATTGTATTATGTTTAAAATATTCTTAATTTTTGTCATTTTTATTTCTTAATTGCGAGAAGCTCTACCTCAAAAATCAAATCTGAGTTTGGAGGAATACTTGCCCCTGCTCCACGTGCTCCGTAAGCTTTCTCAGCAGGTATATTGAGTGTCTTTTTTTCTCCTACTTTCATACCTACTAATCCCTCATCCCAACCTCGGATAACCTGACCTTCGCCCAATCTAAATTCGAAAGGCACCACATGACCGAATTTCGGGTCCACATTTGAATCAAATACTGTACCGTTTGTTAGTCTGCCTGTGTAATTCATAGATAAAATATCTCCATTCTTTGCAATTTGTTCCATTTTTTTGTTTTCTGGTGATAAAACATTTTCGGATTTTTCCTCTACAATTTTCTCTGAATTGGAAATTTGCTCATTTGTATTAATATCTGCCTTGTTTGGAGCTTGTACTTCCTTCTTGGCAAAAGCATACACAATAAATCCAACCAATATAATAGTGATAATTATAGAAATACCCATTGAAATTTTTCCTTCTTGTTTATTCATACCATTAAAATTAATTATAATAATATGCTTATTATAGCACGAATTTGTCTACCGATAAATGTCCGTTGAATTATATAATAGACTTCTTAAGATGTGTAATTATTGGTTCACAAATTTCGTTTGTAATATCATTTGGCTTAATACTTGCATGCATAAAAATCTTTTCTTCTATGCTATATAATGCTAAATAAATATCCTGGAGTTCAGTACCCTTTTTTGCATTTTGACTATTTCCATATCTTTCTTCCATATCTATTAATCTCTCTCTTAGTGTTGCGACACCACTTGGTGTTACTCGCATGTCAGAATATATACAGATCATTTTTTCCATTTCATTGGATTCATTCACGTTTACCGACTTAGAAAAACCAATAGAATTCAGAAGTTCAAGTACCCTCAAGCTTACCCCAACCTCAAGAGCTATTGCGACGGTTGCCTTGTGTTGGTCGTTGCCATATTTTTCTATAAAATTATTCTTTACACTTTGCCAATAAGCAAGACCCTGTGGCTCATTGAATTCTGGGAATTTGGTCAAGTCAAACTTAATAATATTACCCATATCATGTAATAAACAAGTGTTTATTATGCTCTTTTTATCAATAGAGGTTTGGAAGTTATCACAAATCAAACTTGCCACAGCAGCCACGCGATACATATGACTCTCTAATTGTGGCATGATGTAATAATTATTATAAATCTCCCCAATAGTCTTCATAAAGCTATTATAGCATAGTCTAAAATTTGCATTTAAATTATTTTAGTCTCCCTGGATGGTAACCATCTTCTTGGTCACTTATCTCTATCATGCGAGCCTCTTGTTCAGAAATATAATTCTCTTGGTTTTCTAGAACCTTGTTCCCCCAAGCGGCATAAGCTCTGTTTGTAAAAACAGTATCACATTCTGCTACCATAGGTACCGTATAAGAATGTAAGCCAGCAATAAAGCTTGATAATTTCTCAGACAAACTCTTCTTTGTGGTAAATATAACCATATACTGAACAACATCCTGGATTACATTTTGCCATGGGTAAATAGACTCGATAGGCCAGAAATCTGCACAAATTGCCAATTTCTCCTCGACAGCTGCATATCCTAGATGCTTCGCTTCACCTTTGTCTCTGCAAGTTGTATATATAAATACCATTTTATCTTGTGTTTCTTTATTTAGAATCATAAAATTTATTTTATACGAGAAACATATTTATAATTGACCATTAATAATAATATAAATAATGATGCTGTTAATGCCATAACCGGAATAGTCACATAACTGAATTCAAAAACATAGCGAGTCGCGCATGAAATCTCTGTGGCGCTCGGTGCAGCACAAGGAAGCCCAGCTGTACCACCATGCTCTACATAAACATGATATATAGATGTGATAATCCCGAGTAATGCAAAAACAATTGAGAAATCCACAATAGAACGATCACGCTTGTATAACTCCATTCCAAATAGAATAAATTGAGGGTAAATAAATATACGTTGCAAATAGCAAAGCTCACAAACAGGAAATCCAATTACATTTGAGTAAAACAAACTTAGAGCTATAGCTCCTAGTGCAATTAAAAATCCAATATAAAATGCATAATCTTTAAAAAATTTACGAACAAAATTATCCCTATTAGGTACAAAAAGCATTACCACAACAAGCAATAGACAAAACAGTTGCATTACAACAACACTGATCGATACAAACTGATTAAAACTATCTATATATGTTGGCATAAATTTTTATTGAGGCAATGTACATTGAGTTTTCTCTGCTAGGGTCTTGAGGTCCACTTCACCAGCAAGCTTTGACCCATCTTTAAATATCCATGTCGGGTAACCTTCTATCTTTTTATCAACACAAATTTGTGTTACTGATCTATCTGGGTTGGAACATTCTATATATGGAAGCAAGTTTTTAGCTCCGCCAAACAAAGCCTTTTGTGCCTGGCAGTGTGGGCACCAAAATGCGCCATAAAATTCCGCCCCGCTATCCTTTATGCATTGAGCCAATGGTCCATATTTCCCAATAGCTTTTGGCTTATTTACAAAAACTCCCAATACGATAACAAGTATAATAACTAATAGTGTAATAACAATAAATTTCTTTGTTTGAGTCATAAATCCATTATACCCCGTAGTGAAATTTTAGTAAAATTCTACTACCGGGGATACAAAATCCCCTGCTCTTACGCTAGTCGTTTATAATACCTCTTTTTTATAACAAGACTCGCAATATACCTTCTCTGGACGGTCAGAAGCATAAGTACTTTCAAAAATATTTCCGCATCCGTTTGAGCAAGTTCTTTTATATAATCTCATTGAGTTACGATAATTCAATCTGTCGTAGTGACGACAATTAGGACAAAACAGTGGTACTGGTAATTTCTTTTGTTTATAGAACTGCAGTTCATCAGGAGTAATTTTAAAGGCACTTGTACACTGGAAAGTTTGTTCTCCGTTATTTGGACAAAGTATAGTTTCGTGTACTAAATCATCATCAACATCAGTAATACTATCTGGTAAATCTTGAGAATTTTTTGTAATAACATAATCTCTTTTTTCTCTTTCAGTCCATTTGTACCCACTTTGAAGTGCTTTTTCTTTAGTAGTACTGTACAAATCATGTGCAGTGGTTTCGTTGTACCCGAATGGGGACATTTCATAAGGTAAGAATTCTCCGTATTTATATACTCTATTTTTACTATCTGTATATGGCATTTCATCCATATGTTTTTTGATTTTTTCTACCATTATGAAATATTCCTCTCTCGTATATTGTTTATTGAAAATACAATATTTTGCATTTGTAAGACCAACACAACCAAAACAATTCGAACAATTCCGCATAATAAAACAATATTCACATTCTTTACTAGCAAGTGCAATATAAGAGAAAAAAACTTTATAAGTTCCCCAACTTGAAGCAAGTGATTCATAAACTAATTCCCCTGTGCCAAGACCATACACGTCCATGCTATCTTTCGTATTAACAACAACACGAGCTCCATATTTAACATTCTCTGAATCATGCACATCAAAACTCTGGATTATATTTCGAGAATTCCCTATATAGTCCCCTGTTGCATCTTGAGAGTTATATATTTGGGCATAACGGTGGATCGCTTGATTTTGCATCATGTCGTCAAAATATTCTTTAGATCTTTGCAAACCAGAACATGAATCTAATTGAAGGTTTATAACAACTTGTTGATATTCTTCTTTTGATAATTTTTGATTCTTAAAATAAAATTGTTTATTTCTTAGATTAGATGACAAGCAACAATTCTGACAGTTGATACAATCGTATATAAAGTACGAATCGATAGAATTTTGAGATTTTACAGCATAATGGACATTATAATTCCCTTCACTGTCTATGTTTTGTGAGCATCCATCGAGCTTCTGCACTGCATAGCAATCAATACAATTTTTTGATTTATCTATTGATTCCGAGTACATCACATCTTCACAACTGATTACAGAATAAGATAAATACACATTTTTATTATCAGCTGAATAATTTGTAAAATCAGAATTAACAAGCATGCCTGTATGATAAACAAAAAATCGAGGTGCTACCTTAAAAAGACTATATAATTGAGTAAAGAAAGATTTTGAAAAATCGTAATCAGATCCATACGAAAGTGGGTCCCAATTATCTCCACTCCAACAATCTGTGCAATAAACAGGAGCACCATCGTCACTGTACATACTTATAAGCACTTTTTTGCATAGACCACATTCTCGTTTATATAATGAACGTACATTCCGCCATACCATACGTCGAATCATCCGGCACTCTGGACAGAATGTCGGTGGAGGAACTTTAATTTTTTCATAGAAAGAGAAATCATCTGGCTCTATTACAAAATTACCTTTACAATTCTGACACATTCGATTTTCATTAATCTTACTCATACATTTTTACAACCTGCCCCGTTGCAAATATAAAATATTTTGCTTCGGGGTTTTGGCAATTTTTTG
>JADLCZ010000079.1 GCA_020846955.1 Candidatus Nomurabacteria bacterium | reverse complement strand
TTTCATCGGCAATGATAGCCGATTCTTGTCATCTAGAGTATGTGTGTATTCACCAATTAACATAATGATTTTCTTCCTTATTCTTATACTTTTTCCTTATACTAATAATTTCCCACTTCATCCCACTAGAAGTAATTATACTCCACTTTATCCCACAATACAAACACCCTTCCCACCTTAATATGTGGATAACTATATATATGAATTAAAGATAGACAAAAAGCTTAAATAGTTGTATATTAAAGAAAAAATTAAGCGTATGAAAAAAAAAAGTTAAATGCTTTAAAATTAAAGCTATCCCAACCAAATCATCCAATGAATGAAATGTTCAAAGGATTAGAAGAAAGAGGACAAAGTTTATTGTTTTTACAAAACATAATTTCAGGAAAATACAAAAAACAGAATGCTTTCGAATAACATACAACATTCTTCTATTAAACAAAGAAACCACCCTAGCAAGGTGGTTATTCTTTTGGTTTCAAGATTGGAAAAAAGATCGTATCTCTTAAATTTTTCTGTTCGGTAAATATTGCCACAATTCTATCTATGCCCATACCAAATCCTGTCATTGGTGGCATGCCGTGCTCCATAGCTGTTAGGAATCTCTCATCAATATCCATGGTTTCCACATCTCCACCCTCTTTGGCTTTGGCTTGAGACACAAGTAGGTCACGCTGAATAATTGGATTTACTAATTCTGCATATTGATTTGTTATCTCAGCCCCAGCGATTACAAGCTGTGCAACCTTGGCTGTGCCATCATCATTTTGTTGTGCCAGAGGTTTAAGATCTCCTGGGAAGTCAGTAATGAAAGTAGGGTTAATAATTTTCCAGCGAGAGGACTTCTTGTAGATATGATCGAGCAGATTTCCTCGTCCTGTAATATTTGCCTCTTTTTCATCCATACCCCATTTCATAGCCTCCTTTCTTGCATCTTCTAGAGTAATAATTGTAATATCAATTCCTGTATTTTCTTTTACTAAATCTGCAAAAGAAATTTTGGGCCACACACCATCGAAATGCACTTCTGTTGCATTGCCTTCTTTGTCATACACAGTAAAAGCGGTTTTACCAACAACAGTACTTGCAATATTCTTGAGCAATTCTTCTGTCCACTCAATATTAGTCTCAAGTGTTTGATAGGCTGCATACCATTCCATCATAGTGAATTCTTGGATATGTGTTGGGTCGGACCCTTCGTTACGGAAATTCTTGCCGATTTCATAAATTCTCTCGTATCCACCCACAGTCAATATCTTGTGGTCAAGCTCCATAGCAATACGAAGTACCATATCTATATTGTAATCATTGTGATGTGTTTCGAAAACTTTTGCCATTGCACCACCTGCTTGGTTTTGCAATATTGGGGTCTCGACTTCGAGGAAGTTCTTCTTGTCAAAAAATTCTCGAATAGCTTTCACAACTTTAGAGCGAATGATAAATCTATCATACACCTCTTTCTCCATCAAAATCTCCAAATACCTCTTACGGAATCTCTCGTCGTCATCTTGGATACCATGCCATTTGTCTGGTAATGGTTGCAAAGATTTGGTAGCCATAGCCCACTCTTTGATCAATACACTTTGCTCCCCACGCGCTGTGACAAAGAGTGTACCTGTTACAGAAATGAAGTCTCCAATATCTACGCAATCAACAAATAAACTAAATACATCTTCAGGTAATTCATCCTTTTTCAAAACTGTTTGGAATTTCTCGCCACCATCTTGGAGTACTACGAAAAGGATTGCACCTTGTCCACGCACGGCCATCACACGTCCGCAAATAGAAATACTTTTTTCAGAATTAGAAAGTTCATCAAATTTCTGTTTCAACTCTGGTATTGTATAATCACGCGCAACAACACTTGGATATGGATTCATACCCATTGCTTTTAATTTATCTAATTTTTGAAGCCTGATGGCTTTTAATTCGTCGATTGATGCCATACGCCTATTGTATCGCAACTATGGTGTATTTGACTAGTCCTTTTGGTGTATTCATGGAAACAACATCACCTTTTGCCTTGCCAAAGAGTGCAGAGCCTAGTGGTGAACGGTTGGAAATTTTGTTTTTTGCCATATCGGCTTCTTCAACTCCGACAATATTATAAATAGTTTCTTCTTTTGAGCCATCCTTCTTTACAGTAACAGTTGTACCAATCTCTATCTTGTCACCTTTGTGCTTCTTGATTATGACTGCAGAGTTGAGCATGTATTCGATCTGATTGATACGGTCTTCTAATTTGCCTTGATCTTCGCGAGCTTGGTGGTATTCGGCATTTTCAGACAAATCACCAAGTGACTTGGCATAATCAAGAGCCTCGAGGATTTCCTTGCGGCGTACAGTTTTAAGATTCTCAAGCTCTTTGATTAAATCCTTCTTTTTCTCTTCAGATATATAGCTAATTTCGTCCATATGTATAAATATTATATTGAATTATATAGGTAGCAATTGTACAGGAAAACCCAATATAAGTCAAAGTTTTATAAGCTATTTAAGATATTCTGGGGTAGTCAGCTTCATGTAATCTATCACCTCGCTTGCTACACGGGTTGCATTACCAGATGCGGCTTTTGGGCCACGCTCCATCAATACAGCAAATGCATATTTGGGATTTTCGTATGGAAAGAATCCTATGATCCACGAGTTGGTATTGGTATTGCCAACTCCCAACTGCGCAGTTCCAGATTTCGCAGCAACTTGAACTCCGGGGATATTGAGCGCTGTTGCCGTACCCTCTGTCACCGCCATACGCATACCCTCTTTGATCACTTTCATTGCTTCAGGATTAATTGGCAAAGTGGTCTTTTTTGCTTCAAGTATTTTATCACCAACTGTAATATGTGGTGTAAGCAAAGTGCCACCATTGGCAATACTTGCTACCGCACGCACCATTTGTATTGGAGTAACTTGGAATCCATATTGTCCAATAGAAGTGTTGTATGTGTCTCCCAAGCGCCATGGCTCACCTTTGAATTTAAGAGCTTTCCATTCTGGAGTTGGAATATTACCCTCTTTCTCTCCGTTTAAATCTATGCCTGTTTTTTGGCTTATGCCAAAATTCTTGGCATATTTATCAATATTGACAATACCAAGCCCCTTCTGATCTTGGTACCCTCCACCAATTTCATAGAAATACACGTCAGACGATACTGCAATAGCTTTCCTCATATCTACATAGCCAAAGACTCCGTGGTCGTTGAATACAGATTTTTTATCTTTAAAATAAGGATTGGGAATTTCAATCTTTCCATTTGAAAAAATTGTTTTGAAAGGTGTAATCACATTCTCTACCAATGCGCCATATCCTATAAATGGCTTCACAATAGATCCAGGTGTATAGAGCCCACCGATTGCACGATTGAGAAATACTTTGCGAGAGTCTGTAAGATAACCTTTGATAACTTTAGAATCCTCACCTTTTGATAGAATATTGGAGTTATATTCAGGATAACTTGTTAGTGCCAATATTTCACCTGTATTTATATCCATAAACACTCCAGCCCCACCAGAGAATTTTACATTTTGTGCCATGGCTCCAATCGAACTATACAATTTTTTCTGTATGCGATTATCTATTGAAAGAATAATGTCATTGCCATATACAGATAGAGTAACTATATTTTCGGATTGTACTTTTCCTTTGACATCTATCTCTGTTATTCTTTTGCCATTTATCCCTTTTAATTTGTCATTATAGACCTTCTCTACACCGTCCTTACCGATAAATTCATCCTGCCAGTAATTACCTGACTTATCCTTTGCTGGATAGCTAACATAACCCAACAAATGGGCAAAGCCACTATCTGATATAAAAGTGCGCTCAGGTATTTGTAGAGCCTCGGCCTCTGTTTTGATAGGCCATGTATTCCATACTAATTTCGTCTTGTTTCTATCATAAATTATTCCTCGTGGGGCAAAAATAGGCACCGTAGAAAGTGTATTGTCTTCACTTCTTTTTAAATATGCTTCACCTTTAGAAATCTGTAATACTCCCAATTGGTACAAAAAGACACTACCAATTAGAGTCAGGAATACTGATAACAAGTATATAATCCGCTTTGGTATTGGCTTCTCTATACGACCTTCGAATTGCTGAGTATTGAACTCAGGCAAATTTTTGGAATCAAGAAAGATCTCGTCAGGATCTACAGCATAATATTTTTTTTTCTTTTTAAATTTGAGCATTAATTTTTATTAAGGATTAATTGTTTTTTGATAAACGAAAAAGTAATAAATATTATAAATAAAATTATGGGTAGATAAACTTTATTCCCCAACATACCATGACTACCAAACCCATACAATCCATATAGAAGTAAGGGTGCAATGATAAATTCATAATAATTATCAAATATAAATATTCCTATAATACACAAAGATAGTGTTACCCACCAAGGCAACAAAAATATGCTTATTATTATACATATATCGAGTATTATACGCTTCATACACACATTATAGTGCATATGCCTCTTTATACAAAACTACTACCCTCGGATCTTTTTGTAGATAAATCTGATTATTATGAATACAAGGAATAAACATACTAGATAGAAAACAATTGCACTATTGAAAATAAATGAAGCTATCTTCAGAAGGAATAGTTCTACATATGCTATTGGTTTCTCTGTTCCAGAAAGTGGCTTTTTGTTAGTATCGGATTTTACTTCATTTGTATTGGTTCCCTCTTTTTTTGCATCAACAGTTTTTATATTATTTGTTTTTGGTTGTATTACTTTTACAGTACTTGCTTTTTCATCAGTTTTTTTAGTATCATTTGTTTCAACTTTTTCATTTGATGCACTATTTAATATTTCAAGTTTTTTATTTGTAGTATCTATTAGGCTGTTAATCCTTTCATCTGTATTCACTCTGAAACTATCAAGAGATTTAATCCCACTCGATATTGGCTTGGCAACATTTTCAGGTAGTGTGTCTTCTACTTTTTCTGTTATTACTTTTGTAATATTATCAGTTGCAATAGATTTTTTTGCAATATATATTTTGGGTAGTGCTTGTTCATAGTCTGGTAGTGTGATTGATATAGATTTTCCATTTACTTTGAGTGTAGCATCTTTGATTGTTGCCTTGACTGTATGGTCGCCGGCTGTTACCTTCCAAGTTATAAATACATCTTGGAGCGTCCCTGCAGGTACAGACACATTCCTTGAGCCAAGTACTGTATTTAGATCAGTAAATTCAACCTTTGCAGACAATGTGGAGTCTTCTCCGTTCCATACTGCTGTATGGATTTCAATTGTGTCACCTTCGACAAAAGTCTTTTGAGAGTACCAAATTGTATCATTGAGGAATCCAGAATTACTTTCGGCATATAAATAGGAAATAGGGGTAATTAATAATGTAACTATAAAAAATATATTCAAGATTAATACCTTTTTCATATATTTATTATATCATAAATTAATTATTTATTGAGCAACATATTACCTATAACAAATGCTTCACCAGCTCCCATAGTTATTAGTATATCTTTTTCTCCCAAATTTTTTTCCTTTATATTATTTGCTATTTCTTTGAAATCTACAAATGATTGCGCATGTACATTATTTTCTATAATTG
>JADLCZ010000078.1 GCA_020846955.1 Candidatus Nomurabacteria bacterium | reverse complement strand
GTAGGTAGTGGAAGAGAGCCTGCAATACGATCATTTATGGCACACGATATAGAGATATCAGGAATCAAAGATGTCACACCAGTCCCACACAATGGTCCGAAACCAAAGAAGCCACGAAGAGTTTAATTAATATACGTGTCCCGTTTCAAATTCATGGAACGGGAAAATAATAACAAAAAATTAGAAATTAAAATTTGAAATCGGGATGAAAACAGCACAAAAATACAAAATATGTCGAAGATTAGGTCCAGGAGTTTATGAAAAATGTCAAACTCCTAAATATGTTGCGTCACTTAATCGTCACGATAAGGGCAAGAAAGACAAGCGTCCAAAGCCACTTTCTGCCTACGCTTTACAATTCCTCCAAAAGCAACGCGTAAGATTTACTTATGTTATCAGTGAAAAGCAATTTGCAAATTATATCGAGAAAGCTATCAACCACAAAGGTGCACTCGCAACAGATTCATTGTACGAGCTGCTTGAGAATCGTTTAGACAATGTAGTATATCGCCTAGGTCTTGCGCATACACGCCGACTATCTCGCCAAATGGTATCACACGGTCACTTTACAATTAATGGCAAGAAGACAACTATCCCTTCATACCAAGTTCGCTTGAATGACAAAATTGCAGTTCGAGAAGGTAGTAAGAAGAGTGTCCTCTTTGCAGATGTAAAGAAGAAAATGGAAGAATATACAATCCCAAATTGGTTAGCGTTTGATAGTAGTTCATTAATAGGAACTGTGCAAGGTAAGCCAAAGAATACCGATGGCTTCCTTGATCTAAACACCGTTCTTGAATTCTATAGTCGATAGAATATTGCGTATGGTTATTTTTAATAAATAATATTTATATCGCGAGTTTATCTCGCCACAAATCATATGTCTGATTTAAAAATCATTTTACCAAGTAAATTATCTGTTGTTTCCGAAGACAATACAAAAGGTGTCTACGAAATCGATGGACTATACCCAGGCTACGGCCATACTCTGGGTAATTCTCTACGCCGTATTATATTATCCTCCCTCCCAGGCGCTAGTCTAACATCACTCAAAATTGATGGTGTTGATCATGAATTCTCAGTTGTTGATGGTGTTAAGGAAGATGTTATTACTATGCTCCTTCATTTGAAGCAAGTACGCTTCAAAATTCTTACTGATGAATCTCAGACTGTAAGTTTGTCCGTAAAAGGACCAAAGACTGTTACAGCAGGAGATATCAAAGTAAGTGGACAAGTAGAAATACTAAACCCAGATTTATATATTGCAGAATTGACAGGTAAGGCACCTTTGAATATCGAAATGACAATCGAGAAGGGTCTTGGTTTTGTACCAAAAGATGCTCACCAAAAGCACAAGACAGAAATTGGTTTTATCGCTGTGGATGCGATCTTTACACCAATTCGTCGTGTTGCCTACGAAGTAGAAAATATGCGTGTTGGAGACAATACAAATTACAATCGTCTACGTATGACTATAGAGACAGATGGTACTCTTACTGCTCGCGAAGCTCTTGAGAATGCGATCTCAATTATGATTGATCAGCTCCACGCTATTGCTGGCTTTACAAAGAAGAAAGTAGTAGAAGTTGCCGAGGAAGTTGTAAAGGAAAAAATTAAAGGCAAAGAAAAGAAAGAAGCAACAGCACCAGAAGGTGAATTTACAGACATACTCAAGACTCGTATTGATACACTTGACCTTTCTACACGTACACTTAACTCATTGATCGGAGCAAATATCCGTACAATCGGTGGAGTAGCTCGCAAGAAAAGAGAGGATTTGCTTGAAATCGAAGGTATCGGTGAGAAAGGTATCCAAGAAATCAGGAAAATGCTTGGTAATTACAATATAACATTAAAAGAATAATAGGATTTTTATATGAGACATCACGATAACATTCGAAGATTTGGAAGAACAAAGAACGGACGAACAGCTCTGATGAAAGGCTTGGTTCTTTCTATGATTGCGCATGGCCGTATCGAAACAACAGAGGCAAAAGCAAAGGAACTTCGTCCAGCAATTGAGAAAATGGTAACTTTGGCAAACAAGGGTACACTTGCATCTACCCGATTGCTCGTGTCTCGTATTTATAACCAAAAGGCTCCAGCAAATAAACTTATCAAGGAAATCGCTCCAAAATACAAAGGTCAGACTGGAGGATATACAAGAATTTCTAAATTAAAGCCACGCTTAGGCGACGCTAGCAAGATGGCTGTAATTGAATTTATATAATATGAAAACAATAATCACAATTGATGCAAAAGGTAATACACTAGGACGAGTAGCAAGTCAGGCTGCCAAGGCTCTTATGGGCAAGACAACAGCTGATTACGCCCCAAACGTAGCTCCAAAAGTAACTGTAGAAATTTTGAATGCCCAACAGACAAAGATGACAGAGAAGCGTATGAAAGAAACTCTTCATGAGCGATATTCTGGCTACCCAGGAGGTCTCAAGATGACTACAAACGCTCGTATTATCGAATGCAAAGGTGTAAAGGAACTATATCGTTTGGCTGTTTACAATATGCTACCAGCAAATAAATTACGCACAGGTATGATGAAAAATTTAGTAATTAAAGCATAATCTATGGAAAAAAAGACATCTATACAAAAATATACACGAGCATTAGGTCGCCGAAAGACAGCAACAGCAGTTGTTAAACTTTACCCAAGTACAAAGAATTCATATACTATCAATGGTAAAGATATCAAAGTTTATTTCCCAACTGCAGATTTGCAAAAGATTGTTTTTGATGCACTAACTGCAGTAGAAGGTACAGCTAAATACGATGTTGTAGTAACTACAAAAGGTAGTGGAATACATTCACAAGCCGAAGCAGTGCGTCATGGTATTGCACGATGTTTGGTAGCGATAGATTCAGAACTTCGCCCAGTATTAAAGAAAGGCAAAATGCTAAAGCGTGACCCTCGTCAAAAAGAACGCCGAAAGTTCGGTCTCAAGAAAGCCCGCAAAGCCCCACAATGGAGTAAAAGATAATACATTTAACAAAAAATCAGACTTGCGAAAGTCTGATTTTTTGTTTATTATGATGCGTATGGATGAACATGATGAAATAAAAACCCCAATAAATAATGACAAGGATGCATTTGAGGATGTGTCTTTTGTCGAGAGCACAGAAGACGGCGATGAATTGCCAACAAAGGATATAGTGAAGAAACTTCGTGCTGATTTAAAGACTGCACGCAAAGAAAAAGAAGAGTATCTCACTGGCTGGCAGAGAGCAAAAGCTGACTATGTAAATTTGCAAAAAGATTCTGATGCAAAATATAAAGAAATTCGTACAATGGTTACAGGCAATATAGTCGAGGATTTACTCCCAGTATTAGATAGCTTCAATATGGCATTTGGCAACAAGGAAGCCTGGGAGAAAGTAGATGCCAACTGGCGCAATGGTGTGGAATATATTCACAAGCAATTCCTCCAAGTCCTCGCCGACAACAACGTATCCGCGATTGATCAAGTTGATATAATGTTCGATCCAATGCTCC